>NZ_JBJPHU010000294.1:0-1071 GCF_052939515.1 Phormidesmis sp. 146-33 | reverse complement strand
TCGACCCCAAAACCCTCCAAGAACTAACCGACCTTTCCAAATCCAAACTCCGAACCGCCCTCAATCATCTGCAAACCGCAGGCGCGATCGAGTCTTTACCAACGGGTGAAGTTCTTACAGCAGACGGAGCGCCAGATTTAGAAAAAGCAGCCAACGACGTGCTACGGGCACAAGAACGCAAAGCCAAAGTGGAGCGATCGCGATTAGAGATGATGCGTGGCTACGCAGAGGTCAAAGATTGCCGTCGAAGATACTTACTAAACTACTTTGGCGAACAGTTTGATGAATGCTGCGAAACATGCGACAACTGCAAAGCGGGAATCACTGCCGACAACGACGGGCTGAAACCTTACGAGATTAGTAGCCGCGTCATTCACAAATCTTGGGGCGAAGGGACGGTAATGCGCTACGAAAGCGATAAGGTCGTCGTTTTGTTTGATCAGGTTGGATACAAAACGCTCAGTACGATGACTGCTGTTTTACAAGGAATTTTGCGAAAAGTACCATAAAGGCTGGTCAGTTCTAACGCAAAAAAAGTCTGTAGGAATGTTGCTTAACTCATCCCTACAGACATCATTTCTAGACAAGCTTCTAGACGGTTGAACTACACAGTTAAACTACGCTTTTTGCTCGTAGTAGCTGGAGATGTGTTCATACACATGATCCGGGAAGTGAAGCTCTCGATAAACATTACAAGCATCAGGATCATCAGCATTGGGGCAAATCGGAAAGTCTTGATTGCGCTGCCATTCTAGAATGCGATCGCGCTTCGGTGGATTGTAATCTTTCCCTTGCACTTGTTGATAGAGCGCCTTTGCTTCTGACTGACTAAAATCAGAATCTTTTTGCAAATATTCAATTAGCTCATCTTGTTCCATAAAGTGACGAGCCACCATTGCAAAAACCAATCGTCCATAGTGTCCAATGTCCTGTCCTTCGTCTAACGCATCCATTAGATGGGACATCATTTCACTCTTGCGAAGTTCTTCAACTGCCATGATTTCAAAGTTGATTTAACGTCAGTTCGATGAACGCTTCGCTTCGCTTTTAGATCCAGGAACGCCCCCTAAA
>NZ_JBJPHU010000100.1:0-25956 GCF_052939515.1 Phormidesmis sp. 146-33 | reverse complement strand
TTAATGTGTTGGCACTTTGACTTTGACTCGGCATAGTTTGAACGGTAGACCCAAAATTCGCCAGTTGGCATAGGCAGATTTGCCGCCATCGGCTGACCTACCGCCGATTCTGGCTGCCGCAACCCGCGAACTGGTGACGATGTGGATGCAGTCCCCGGAGGGTTGGGATAGTTGGGTGTTAGATCTGCACGGTGGTAACGTTCTGGATCTGGCATTTCAACCGAAGAGTGGTTTGCTGGCTTCGCTTTCAGAAGACGGCTGGATTATTCTCTGGCAAGCCGCACTAGAAGCAGTACAAGTGCTGGAAGGTGCAGAGGCAGGTTTTTCTTGTTTAGCATGGCACCCCACCGGACGGCATCTAGCGGCAGGAGGGCAGCAGGGTGAACTGTTTGTTTGGTCTGCGGGTGCTGAGGCAATTATTGACTAAAATGATGTTATCTCCTTCATTCTCTAGAGCTTGATTATGGTGTTGCAGCAGCCTGCCCGTTCCATCCCAACTCCACCCTTGGAGAGTGGCGATCGCTTAACTCGTGCTGAGTTTGAGCGCCGCTATAAGGCAACCCCAGAAAAACTCAAAGCCGAATTGATTGAAGGAGTGGTTTACGTGGCATCCCCAGTTAGAACTTTTCATGGTGTTCCCCATGCCGATTCAGTCACTTGGTTAGGGGTGTATCGGACTGCTACCCCTGGAGTGAGTGCCGCCGATAACACCACAACCCGGTTAGATCTAGATAATGAACCCCAACCGGATGCCTTGCTGCGGGCTGAAATTGGGGGTAGCTCAACGATTAGCGAGGATGGCTATATTGAAGGGGCACCGGAATTAGTGGCAGAAATTGCCACAAGCAGTGCCGCTATTGACTTAGGAGCCAAGCAAAATGCCTACCGCCGCAATGGGGTGCAGGAATATTTGGTGTGGCAAACCTTTGAGAATCGCTTCAGTTGGTTGCGGTTGCAAGCGGAGGAGTTTGTCTTAATTGAACCCGATGCGGATAGCATGATTCGCAGTAGCGTGTTTCCAGGGTTGTGGCTGAACGTGCCAGCCTTATTAGAGGGCAGGATGATTGAGGTGCTGAATGGGCTGCAAGCCGGAATCGCTGATCCAGCACATCAGGCGTTTGTGCAAGAGTTGGTGGGGCGTGCTGCTTTGCAGATACCGCAAGGGTCGCGCAATCTTGAATGAGCTTGTCAATCAGATGCCGCGTGATAGCTACTTCAAAGCATCTAGCACTTTTTGATGAGTCATCCCTTTCTCGGTCGCCAGAAACTGAAAAAACTTCCGTAGTGCAACCCGTAAGTCGCTTTCAGTCGCCGAGTCCATCACCTTACGGTTATACCAATTGCGAAAATGGCTATTCACCATCCCTTTAGTGATGTCTTCGATTTGCTCGACATCGGTGTAGCCACAAATAAAGTCAATAAACAAATCTACAATGCCCGTGTGCTTCCGCACGGTTTTGGGAACATATTTCGTGGCTAAAAACTCGGCAAAGTCCTGATTCAGTTGCTCCAAAGATTTACGGAAAGGCGCTCGGTTAGTCTCTGCTTGTTGTAGTGCCTCAAAGTACTCATTGATGCGATCGCCCGGAATCACGACCTTACCCGTAAACACCTTTGCCATCGCGACTGCTCTCCATTGCAGGACTTACGATTATTGTAAAACATCCCTCCACGGGAAAGACTTGACCTTTTTTGTTCTATAATGAGAATGATTATCATTCTATAGTTCTTTATCGCTCAGCCTCATGGAAAAGCCGGAAGCATTTGATGTGATTGTTGTGGGTGCAGGTGCGGCAGGCATTGGGTTTGGGGCTGTCCTGAAAGATTTAGGATTAGAGAATTTTGTCATTCTAGAGCGACATCAGATTGGCGAGTCCTTTCGACGCTGGCCCCAGGAGATGCATTTCATCACGCCATCATTCCCCAGTCATGGCTTTGGGCACCTCGACTTGAATGCGATCGCCCGCAAAACCTCTCCTGCCATTAGCTTCCGGCGCGAACACCTGAACGGAAAGCAATATGCCCTATACCTGGAAACCGTTGCCGACTATTTCAAGCTGCCGATTTATACCGGAGTTGAAGTTCAGAAACTTGAGCCTTTACGCCAGCATCAAGGATTTTTGGTTCATGTTCCTGACGGCATTCTCAAAACTCGTTTTTTGATTTGGGCGGCTGGCGAATTTCAGTACCCCAATTTGACCCCATTCCCCGGTGCCGATCTATGTCTACATAATTCACAAGTGCAATCCTGGACTGCGCTTCAAGGCGATGAATTTGTGGTGATTGGCGGGTACGAAAGCGGGATGGATGCAGCCGCAAATCTGGTGGCATTAGGAAAGAAAGTTAAAGTATTGGATCGTACCGGAACTTGGGCAAGCGGCGATACTGATCCGAGCATTTCGCTCTCACCCTACACACTACAACGAGTCGAGTTGTGCTATTCAACGGGTCGGTTAGAACTGATCGGAAATGTGGCGATCGAAGATGTGCAGGTGGTTCCTGGTGGTTACGCCATTTACAGCGAATACAACAAGTGGGTAACATCGACTAAACCCATTCTCGCTACTGGCTTTGAGGGCAGCTTAAAGCAAATCGCTCCTCTGTTTAATTGGGCTGAGGGACATGCCGGATTGACCGATGAAGACGAATCAACCATTACTCCTGGATTGTTTGTCGTCGGACCTTCCGTGCGTCATGGCAATGTCATCTTTTGCTTTATCTACAAGTTTCGGCAACGCTTTGCCGTGGTCGCCAATGCGATCGCCCAACGACTCAGTATTGACCCCAAACCCCTTGACACTTACCGCCAGGAAGGACTCTTCCTTGATGACCTCTCCTGCTGTGACAACGACTGTATCTGCTAACGCGATTTTGAAATTTGGATTTACCCGCACTCTCATTTCCCCATTCACTCCATGCCCCTCCTCACTCACGAGGCAATCTGTCTACAGCACTAACTTTCGTGGCTCTATCATTGTCTGTAAAACAATGGAGGTTTAAGCAACATTCATGAATTGACTGCCCCTGATTAGGGGCGACCGCCATGATGATTAAACCAATATTCACCATGTCTACCCTTGCTCTCCATCAAAAATATCGCCCGAAAACGCTGGCAGAGCTAGTTGGACAACCCTACATCCAGACGGCTTTGACCCATGCCATCAACCGAATGCAAATTGCTCCGGCTTATCTCTTCACAGGTTCTAGAGGAACTGGCAAAACTTCTACCGCGCGTATCTTTGCCAAATCTCTCAACTGTCTGAGCTTTGATGAACCCACTGATGAACCTTGTGGCACTTGTCAATCCTGCCGATCGATTGAAACCAGCAACAGTCTGGATGTCAGTGAGATTGATGCAGCCTCTAATAATGGAGTGGATGATGCCCGTGCCCTAATTGAACGCAGCAGCCTTGCCCCTGTACAGGGACGCTACCGGATTTTTATCCTGGATGAGTGCCACCAATTAACCACTCAGTCCCAAAATGCCCTACTCAAATGCATTGAGGAGCCACCGCCCCGTGTGGTCTTTATCCTTTGCACAACTGAAGTACAGAAGGTACTACCAACCATCGTCAGCCGCTGTCAGGTGTTTCACTTTCGGGCGCTGTCAATCCAGACGATCGCCCAGCACCTTCAGGAGATTGCTGATGCGGAAGCGATCGCTGTCGAGGATGACGCTCTAATGGCGATCGCCCGATTTGCAGAAGGAGGTTTACGGGATGCCCTTCAGCTTTTGGGTCAGGTTAGTTTGTTAGGTGAAACAGTGACCGCGAACCATGTGATTGAAATGACAGGTAGCGTTACAGAAACAGACTTACTAACAGTGCTGGATGCGATCGCCGCCAACGATACCTTTCAACTCCTCCAGTCAGCCCGAACGCTGGTAGACTCTGGCAAAATACCCAAACTGATTCTCAGCAGCTTGCTCCAAACCTACCGAGATCTACTAATCCTCAAAGCGGCTCCCAAAGCATCAGACCTGCTTACTAGCCCTGTCAACTACCGCCAATTAAAGGCGATCGCTACTCACTGGGATTTTGACACACTTAATCAGTCTCTAACTCAATTGCAGAAGGCAGAAGGCTATCTTCGCAACACAACCAACTCGGCTGTCTGGCTAGAAACGTGTTTGCTGAACTTGATGCCGATGTTGCGATCGATCTCCTTCAGATCTCCAGATGCGAAGCAGTCAGCAGCTAAAAATGGACATAGCCACAAGGTAGCATCGGAAGCGCCTCTGGTAGCAACAGTTCAAAAGCCTACTGACTTAGCAACACTCTGGCAAAAAGTTGTAGCCTCTGCTAAACCAGGAACTCAGAAGTCAGACACCCCCAGCAAAGCTGGTGGCTTGATGAATGTGACCGCCCCAAGGGCGGGTGTCCTTGCTGAAGGTGTCTGTGAGTCAATTAGAATCGTCCACTTTGCTCAAACACTTCTTGCTCTCGGATATACCGACGCACCACCTCCTCTTCAAATCCAACGGTTGAGACGGCGTAGCCCCGTGCCCAGAAATTCTCTCCCTCAAAATTGCGCTGCTTGCCTTTGAATCGACGGGCAATTGCAATGGCACTTTTGCCCTTGAGAAAGCCGATCACGGACGACACGGCATGTTTCGGCAGAATCGCAATGCACAGATGCACATGATCCACCAGCAAATGTCCTTCGATGATCTGGCATTCTTTTTGACGCGCCAACTCATGAAACACCGGCCCCAAATATTGCCGCAACTCCAAAAACATGGTCTTTCGACGATACTTGGGCACGAAAATCACGTGATACTTGCAATCCCACTTGCTGTGAGAAAGGCTTTGATACAATTCCGACATGTGTTTATCCTCCTACGGTTCGGTTCAAGCCACCGTGGGAGTTACTTTACACGCGCTCAGGAACGCCGGAAACGCTAAAAGCTGTTCAAGTCGCACTGGTAAAACCAGTGGCTTACCTTCTGAGCTACTGACAAGTTACTGATTCAGGCGCGCTTGACCAAACTGCAAGGCACAAAGGCAATTCTGGAAGTTGCCCCTGCATCGTTTGCGAAATTTGAGGCGAATCAACAGGCGATCGCGCGAATGCTTCAGCGAGTTACCCAGACACAGAAGCCAATGACCGTATTGATCAGAACGCTCACACCTACCAAGAATGGGAGATCTGCATGATTACTCTGTTGACTGGAGACGATCAATTTGCCATTCGACAAAAGCTGGAGCAATACAAAGCAGAACTTGATCCACAGTGGTTAGAGTTTTGCTATCATCGCTTTCCCGCCAGTGCTTTGGAACAGGCAATTAGTGCGGCACGAACACCCTCGCTAAGTGGTGGTAAACGGCTTGTGGTCGTAGAAGACTGCAATCTTAAGCAATGGGGTGATACTCAACTGGAAAGTTTGCAGCAACTTACTCAGGTGCCGGATTCCACAACGCTTGTATTTCTGGCAACGAATGTGGATAAGCGCCTGAAAATCTACAAGCATTTGATCAAGTATGGTAAGTGTTTCGAGCTTTTATTAATTCCGCCTTGGCGTACAGATCTGATCGCAGAGGCGATCGCTACTCAAGCAAAGCAGATGAAACTACGACTGCCCAAAGATGTTATTGAACATCTGGCAGAAGTGATCGGCAATGACATGACCCGTGCTGCTTCAGAACTCCGTAAGCTGGCAATCATACAAATGGTCAGCCCGTCGGTTTTGCTGAAGTACAAAGCCTGATTCCTTGCCAGACTCAGAGCAGTCTGCAACTGGCGGAGGCAGTTCGCAACGGGGAAAGTGAAGCAGTTGTGCGTCTGATCGACGAATTGCTGGCTCGCTCTGAGCCAATGCTGGTGATGGTTGTGACTCTACTGACCCAGTTTAGAACCTGGCTATGGGTTAAAAGTGCGCTTGCGAGTGGTATCCAGAACAACACTGAAATTGCTCAATTGTGCAACGTGGGGAATCCCAATCGGCTTTACTATTTACGGCAAGAGGTCGCAACAACGCCCCTGAGAACTTTGGTTCAAGCATTAACTCAGTTGGTAGATTTGGACATATCGCTTAAGCAAGGTGTTGTCCAGGCAAACGCCATCATGCCGTCTCTGCTGGCGATCGCGCGGTTGTTCAACCCTGCTCATTCAAATTGATATTTGGCAAATCAGGAATTTGAGACGATCTTAAAGACTGCAACTGCGTAAGCTTCTGCCCTTCCCCTATGGGGGATGTTTTTGGGCAGTGAGCGAAAACAACGATCATGACAACCACACCGAACTATGGTGCCCTGCTCCAGAGTTTCTGGACACCACCCACGACTTCTAGCGCAGAAAATTCTGATCTAGCGGGCGATCGCCTTTCGGAACGGACTGACATCATTGAATTCTTGGGAGAAGACTTGCTCTGGCAACAGACTACTCCTGGACAAGAGCCAGACTTGAAAGAGATTCCTGCTGATCTGCCACCTGAATTAGTTGAAGCCCTGCATACTCAAGGAATTCGCCAGTTCTACTCCCATCAACTTAAAGCTTTGCAAGCCATTCGTTCAGGTAAAAGCCTAATCCTCACCTCTCCTACTGCCAGCGGTAAAACGCTCAGTACCTACCCCGGCATCTTAGAGGGTTGCATGAATGCAGGGCATCGCGCATTGGCGTTTTACGGACTCCGTGCACTAGCGCTGGATCAATTTCATAAGATTTCGGATCTGCTTTTAGCCATCCCTACTGCCTCCCGACCTGTATTGGCGATGGTGACAGGGGATGTGAAAACTGAGGAACGGGAGAGAATTCTTGCCTCCAATCCCCACATTTTAGGAGTCACTCCAGAACTGATTCATTTCCAACTCAAGCAAACCTGGAAGTCGGAGCGTTGGGCAACGTTCTATCGTTACGTATTGATCGACGAGGCGTATACCTTCTCAGGTAGCTATGGAGCCAATATGGCTTGGCTAATGCGTCGCATTCGGCTAGCGGTGGATCACTATGGTGGTTGCTCTAGAGACCTACAATTTATCTTTCTGAGTGCAACCTGTGGCAACCCGAAACAGCTTGCCCAGAAGCTAGCAGGACTGAAGCCAGCTAAACACAACCCAAAGCCTCTCATTTGGATTCATAGGAGTGGAGCTGCGGCACCCCATCGCCAAGTAGTTGTGACTCAGCCCAGCTACAATCTGACTGCGGATACAGCCCGCATTATCCAGTTCTTGTTAGGTCAGGGAAAGTCCGGAATTGCCTTTTGCAACTCGCGCCGGGGTGTCAGGGATCTAACAGGATTGCTGAAGTCAACCCAGGTTGCGGCTTTCTACGGCGGCATCAGTCCAGAGCGTCGGGCTGAAGTGGTTCAACAACTCCAATCCGGGATCATTAAATGGATTATTGCGACAGAGGCACTGGAAGCCGGGATTGACTTACCTGAGTTGGAGTGCTGTGTTCTCCGGGGATGGCCCGGCTCCAAGATGGCATATCAGCAACGCAGTGGGCGCGCCGGACGTGCAAAAGCAGGGATCACGGTACTGATTCCCAATGCCCTGAACCCCATCGATCGCTACATCACAGAACATCCAGAACTGTTGATCTCTGGTGAAGCTGAGGACGTTTTCTTTAATGATAAATATCCCATCTTTGCGGCTAAACATCTTCTTTGTGCCGCAGCAGAAACGGGCATTCCCACCAGCAAAATCAAGCACTATTTTGGTAATGCTGCGATCGAAGTTGCAAAACTTCTGATGGCTCAGGGACACCTAAACAAGGGGCGTAATGGCTTGTGGGCGAGAGGCTACCCGCACAAAGATGTCAATTTTCGGGGAAGCGTGTCTCAAACAACCATCAAGCCAATAGATGCCGAGTCAAGTGAAGAATTGGAGGAAGTGTCGGAGGACATTGCTTATCGGGAAGCGCATCCCCATGCCATCTACAAACGGCAAGATGGCGACGGACAAATGTTGACCTATCAATGCATCTCGCTCGACCTGACCAGCAAGCGGGCAATTCTGAAACAAGTGCCGGATAGCTCACTGTTCACAGTTGCAGTCACTCAATCGGAAACCCGCAGTCTCAAGGCTTTAACCAATCCGGTCGCATTACCGCTAAGATTTCTTGGCACAGATGAAAATTCTGATGCACCTGCCTTTCTAACGCTTGAACTCAGCTATGGGCAAATCAGCCATATCACTAGCGGATACAGTTTGATGACGCAGCTCTATGAACAGACCTGTCTGAACCGGCGCTGTTTGAACTACAAAGAGCCGTTACCAAGCGATCGTCGCTGTCCGCTGTGCAGCAAGCTGACTCGCAAGGCACTGATTATCAAAACCCTATCTGAGGAAAGTTTTGAGCAACCCTATCGTACTCAATTTTCAGCCCCGATGGTCAAAGTTGCGATCGGCTCCACTGCACAGGACTATCTTCAAACCTTTGCCAGAGAATCAAGAACGAGCTTGAGTCGCAGTGGGCAGCCAATTCCACCGGGCTATCAGCAATTATGGGAGCATCCCAGTAGCCTAATCGCCATACACAGCTTTGGGCATCAAATTCTACGATCGCTCCAACTGTTTGCCAGAGTTGATCCCAGAGAAGTGAACTTTTCAGTGGTTAGGGAGGCGGGCGATCGCAACCACTACGCAGGCTATTTCTACGACACCAGCGACGGCGGAAATGGAGCTTCTGAAGCCGTGTTCAAACATATGACTGAACTGACAAGTGCTGCTGCTGCGATTGCTCGTGGTTGTGACTGTGATGTGGGTTGTGCTAAGTGTTTGATTCAACATGGCTGTCCTGATGGCAATACCGCTTTATTGAAACAAATGGGATTGGTGTTGTTGGATGCTATTGCTCCACCTAGCGTACAAACCGAAGGAGAAACAACTCCTGAATAACGCTCAGCTATCGCTGCACATCCGCCGATCTTCAGCAATGGAGGTCGGTTGTTCATTTTTTTAGAGCAATGACTAACAAACTGGTGAGCAAAAAATCGGATCTGGAACGGACCCTATCAGCGATCAACCGGGAATTTGGCAATGGTTCCATCATGCGCCTGGGGGATGCCAGTCATATGAATGTGAAAACCTTTTCCAGTGGCTCAACTGAGCTAGATGTGGCATTAGGAGGAGGCTATCCCAGAGGACGCATTATCGAAATTTATGGACCAGAGAGTAGCGGTAAGACAACGTTGGCATTACAGGCGATCGCCCAAATGCAAAAGCTTGGAGGTATCGCTGTCTTTATCGATATGGAACACGCCCTCGCTCCACTTTATGCAACTGCGATCGGAGCCGATATCAATCAAATGCTGGTCAGCCAACCCGATAGCGGTGAGATGGCAATGGAACTGGTTGAACAACTGGTGCGTTCCAAGAGTGTTGATCTGATTGTGGTGGATTCTGTAGCTGCATTGGTGACGGAGGCAGAACTTCAAGCAGATATGGGCGATTTTCCGACGACTTCCATAGCTTGGCTGATGAGCAAAGCCCTGCGGCGCTTAATGAATTGCCTGCATAGTCAATGCACCGTGATTTTTCTGAATCAACTGCGTTTCAAAATTGGTGTAGTTTATGGTGATCCTGAAACAACTACAGGCGGTCATGCGCTCAAATACTACGCTTCAATGCGGTTGGATACTCGCCGGATTCAAACATTGAAGTGAGGGAGTGAAGAGTACGGTATTCGAGTCAAAGTCAAAGTGGCAAAGAACAAAATTGCACCACCTTTTCGAGCGGCAGAAGTTGATATACTCTTTGGTAAAGGCATTTTCAATATCAACGCGCTCAATGGGTTGGCTGCAACCAATAACAGCGATTTGCTGCTGTGTCGGTGATGATTCCCATGAAAACCAACCGTAGATTTGATTCGAGAACCGCAACCTAAAACTGAGCTACAACGACCTCCTACAAAAACGACAATTTCCCGAACCACAACGTTGTGGTTCAAATTTCGATCTGGATGCTGCCTAAATTCAGGCAGTTCTTTTTTATCCCCTACTGGGGTAAGGCAGGCAGTTCTGATCCCTTTCCAATAACCTCTATGAAACCTGCTCAATTTCATCAGCTAAGACAAGCCCTCGGCACCTTCTACTGGGATAACGGATTTGAAACTTTCTGTCAGGTAACCGGTTTTGATCCACAGTTTCAACATGCTCAAGAGAAATGGCAGCAATTTTCAACTTGCATTCAAGCAATGGGGCATTTAGACGATCGCACATGGGAAACGCTGTTAGAAGCTAGCCTTGCGGCTCAACAACAAACTGAGTCTCTGTTGCCCAGATAGAGAATGTAGCGGCGGCAAACGCCGCATAGGTAAGATATTCATCCATTCTTACTTATGGCACTTTTTACCCTAGCTGATTTGCATCAGATCCATCAAAGCCAACAGCCTCTTTTGGGGTTATGCACTCATGACTCAGAATTTGGATTCGATTCAGCAGACGCAGCCAACTTCCAGTTGTTGATGAAGCAGCTATTTCTGGGGCTGCCAGTCCAACCTCTTTTGGACGCTCATCCATTAATCGATCGATGGGTTGCTGAAGTTCAAGAACTGCTTCCAGAGATTTTCCAGGGCAGGAAGAAACTCTGGATTGACGCACCAATGATTGTTCCTCTAACAACTGACGATACCCCAATTTTCATTCAAGTCCATGCCAATTATGGTCTTCGGCAAGGGATACCCCGACTGTATGAATGGGCGATGCGCCCTGCAAAACTGACTTGGCAAGATGCTGTGAGGCTTTGGGTAGCAACTACGAATTACGCCATTCCTCCTGAGAAGTTATCCCTGATTGTTCTGGCAATCCATCCGTCTCGATCGGCTCAGAAACTCCGACTGCAATGGGATCAAGAACAGCAAGAGCAGACGCAGCAATGGTTAATGCAGCTTTTAACTCAACCTGCCATTTTTCCCTGTCGTGATGTTCACAGAGGAGACAACACTTCCTTGCTATTGAACTTAGACGCGATTCCAGAAGTGCCACTGTAGCAAGGAATCAGCACTACTTCATATCCATTCCTACATTTGAAATGCGAGGTGTTTACTCATGACGACGCGACCGCCACAATCAAATGATCCTACGCGAGTAATTTCAGTTTTAAATCCAATTGTTCCACTACCAGAATTCTCATTCTTTCAAATTGTTAAAGTCAAAACAATCAAAGAGGTTGGAACAATTGTTGGAATGTGGTGTGTACAAACGGAAGAGCAATCTTATCAATGGCTTTATCGATTAGAAGGATTGACAGAACGTAGTACAACCTGGTGGCAAGAATTGCAGATTCGTAGTTTGGATCGTAGACAAAACCGTTGATACGTTTGTTTTGATAACAGAGCTATTCTTGCAAGCCCGGTGCTGTAAAAGTTCGGTTAGGGAAATGATCAAGTGCATCAGTTTCAACGTCCCTTTTGGATGACGAAGTTGATGTCTCTCCTTCATCTGGAGGTGGCAGTATACGCTCTGCTTCTTCAATCCGTTCATATCAAGCTTGCGTTAATGCATCTACGTTTGGCAGAATCACTTGACTTTCCAAAGCGGCTCTCACTTGTGATTCCCATAGACTTTCACTTTCCTTTGCTCGTTTCTCATCCGATTTAGCGACAGGAATAATCAGCGGATAAGGAATGGATGCTTGTCCGCCTGAACTATAGCCAGGACTGGTGATCACGCATTTACCTTGAGGAAACTTGAGAATCTCATCGGCGCTGATCACCGGCATTTTTTGCAGATTTTCGCTCCAGCTAATTGAGCGGCTCATTTGTCCGCCGAGTGATCGCCCCGTCGTTCGATTCTCGATTAGTACTTCTTTTTCACCGTACCGTTTCGAGTAATCCTCAGCCGTTTTATAATTGCCGGGATTGAACAAGACATGGGTGCTACAGGCAGAGGCGATCGCCGCGCCCATTTTGTCTCCATAAATGTCATAGAGTTGATCTAAACTTTGAATGCCCAGGATGAAGCAGGCTCCATTGGAACGGTATTCGTTAATCCATTGTGGTAGGCGATCGAGCTTGATCGAGGGCAACTCGTCTAGAGAGATAATCAGCGGGTCTTTCCGGGGTGTGCTGAGATTGCCCACAATCATTAGGTGAATTGCAGCAGCCAGCAGCGGACCCACCACACTGCGACGCTCATCATCCAGCTTGAACACTACAATCTCTCGCCCTTCCAAGCGAGTTGGAATCGTGGATTTGCCAATAAAGGCTCGGAGCAGATCTGCTTGAATGAACGATGAGAAGGTGCCTGCGGCGGTTGTTAGGATACCAGAGATTGTTTTTTCAGCGTCCTTCGCACTAAGGAACTGCACAAAAGAGGTAGCGACCCATTCATCCAACTGTTTGGATTGCACCGCATAATCGATTCGATGCACCAAGTTAGGCAGGCGCAACACGGCGTAGAGCATTGCCATGTCGGGGTAACGGGAACCTTTAACCAGTTGCAGCAATGCCTTTGCCAGCAAGTCTCCTGCCTTGGTGAAGAACTCATCACTTCGCCCGCCATCCCCCTCCCTAGCGTTGCGATTAATCACTTTACCAATTTCCCCCGCCATCACTCCATCTCTGGCATCTCTCATATAGTCCAAGGGATTGATTACACCGCTGAAAGGCTCTCCCGGTGCGAAGACTCTAACCTGATATCCATAGCGAGCAGCTAGGGGGGCGTGGAGGCGCATTTGATCGCCTTTTTTGTCATAGAGCAGAATAGGAAAGCCCTGCTGCATAGCACTTTCCAGCATTCGATCAATTGTTGAATAAGTCTTTCCAGAACCAGGAGCACCAATCACCAGTGTGCCCCGCTCAGAACTGGGAAACCAAACCGTTGGGCATGCTCCCAATGTCGTTTGGATGGTTGTCATTACCCCGCGCCATGCTCCTTTTGCCCAATAACGGGGTGTGCCAGACCAGAGCGTTACTTTGTTGTGTTTGCGTTCCTGAATCTGTTTGAGTGACAGGCTGGTTGCAGATAGTTTCTCCGCAGTGCTGCATAGCTTGCCTGTAGTAATTTTGCCCTTACCCGATCCACTGATGCGGAGCAGCAATAATACGACCACTAACCCACCCAGCATCATCCAGCCCTAAGGATTGTTGTATTGCTGGAGCATTTTGCCAAAGTTGATCGCTGCCAATGGTTGGGAATAGGACGGCACCTGCATCAAAGTAGTAGATGTAGTGCTTTTACTGCCAGAAAGGAAGTTCCAATGGGTCGGCAAGGGGAGGGGCATAGCGAAAAGCTGAGATTCTGGCAGAAATTCTAACGATCGCAGGTTGGTGAATGGATCAGCTACCTGGACATTTTTTTAGGGGGTGAGGAAATGCGATCGCGATGTTCAAAGGCTCAATACCCAAATTCTGTTTCAGATAGCGTCTCAGGCTAACGCCTCAGGGCGGGGATAATTCATTTGGCTGCACTCCAATGGTTAAATCAACGAACTCTAGAAATAGCACTGCCAGCACTACCAGGACGGGAGCTAAGACGGCTACCCAAAAACCACCGAAATCCTCTACGGCAGCCGGATCTCGTGCGGCTCGAACTGAAAGGATGGAGCCAGAAGACTTTGAGGTTGACACAGACCTACTCAGCGATGTCTACAATCAGGTGCGCCGACCGCAGTTGCCCTATGGCATTGTCGTTAATGACAAGCCAGCCGGAATCTTGCTTCCGATCGACCAGCTAGAGAAAGCGGGCTGGATTGCGATGCCGGATGAAGATGACCTCACGACTGTTACTTTCACTGAAGATGTGACGGGTCTTTTGATTACGGAAGCCCGGTTGCTCGTGCTGGCATTTGTGCCGGAATACATTCGCTACAAGTCGGATGTGGAAGACCTGGGTGGCACCGTAGTCGGACTTTATGACGAGTACCGCAATAGCCTGGACAAGAAAGCGATGGATGTTTGCTCAGAACATGCGCTGTTGTTTCTGGATGAAGATAATCAACCACTGCATACGATGCCAATCGTGGTGCGGTTCAAAAATGTCGCTCAAAAGATGTTCTGGACTTCAAAAAATTTGTTTTTCTGATTACAACGCGCTACAACCGTCCAGAACATCTTTTCTGGAGCCTTTAAGTCAGCCCGTGAGGAGTTTTACCGTGCCCTGGAAAAAACATTTGCTGACTACTTCAATGTGCCTTTCAGCGGCAAGAACGATCGATGGCGGAGTTTGGGAGTGTTGGAGGTGGAGTTCAAATTAGGGCTTGAAACTTAATCCTCCATAAAATCCTTTTTCTTCTCTCGCTCAACTACTTCACGATACCCTTGAATATGTTGTTCTACATACCGTCTATGTTGAAGAAGTTCTACAGTATTGAGAAGTGGCAGCAATGACTCAAAATACTCAATGCGACGTTGATACATAGGCACAGCACTTCCCGTGCAACTCCAAAAACTTGGTTCAAGAGGGATTTTCTCAAATGCCTCAAAATTCTTGTTGTGGCTAAGAAACGCAGCAGTCAGTTGATATCGTCTTTCATAGGAAAACGTCATAACTATATTGAATATGAACTGCATAAACTCAATATCTTGGTGTTGATGTTCAATAAGCTTGTTAAGTAGCTCGTCTTGCCGTTCCCACAAAAAGTTATTGTCTTTCTCGTCAGCTTTAAGAATAAAAAATTTCTCTATACAAGAATAGAATGAAAAGAGTTGTTCTTTTTCTCGTCTGTAAGTATATTCAATTGCGCGACTCATCAATTCTTCGTAATCATCTCGCTTCCAGATAAAAGAGTAATCATGACTGCCATCAAAATGGTATGACTCTTCTTTTTGTTTGTATACCCAATCAATATATTCAAGAATGAAATTAGAATCGGCATTTAAGATATTGGCAAAGTTTTTCATGTCATAATCGGCATTAAAATCTGCCTTTAAGACTGCAAGATAAGCCTGTTTAAGCAAGCTCAAATTGTCTTTGAACAAATCGTTTAAGTTTTTATTTGCGTCTGTGAATTCGTTAAATAAAAAGGACAGAATGTGAAAGAAACTTGAGCTTTTATCAGTAATTCTCTCTAAAATAATTTCCGTTACTCGAACAACTACGTATTCATCGAATGAGCGATATTTTAGGAGAAAATTCAAATCGTGAGGTACTTCGTTTGATATGCTTTCTCTGTAAAGGCTGTAAAGCTGCTCCAAATACTCAACATTAATTTTATCTTGAGGAAGTAACCGATAAAAATCGAATAACCATCTCCGTTTTGAGGGATAGTCATGTTCATTAAGTAATCTATTGGTTTCTTCGACTCCACAAATCTCGATTAGTTTATTAACAAGACGTAAGTCGTTGACGTGAAATGGGTTGCCAAGCGGAAGATAATGTTTCATTACCTCTGTATAGAGAGCAGAATCTCGATGAGCTAAAGCGATTAAAATTTCTACTATCCGACTCGGAAAATGGAAAGCATTGTGATTTCGGCGATTTGTCTCTCTTTGAATCTCAAGACACTGATCAAAAAACTTTTCATAGTCAGAGAAACTATAGCTGGCAAAGTATTCTACAATCTGCTGCCTCTTTAATTGTTCATATTCTTCATAGTTCAGGTGAATGTTTCTTCTTTCTATTCGATCAAATAGCAGTACTTTGGATAAAGTGTAGATCTGGTTTGTAAAACGATCGCGCAATTTCTCATCAAATGCTACTTGACAGTGTTCTAGATGATTCAGATAGTTCTGAACTACAAGACAACAGCCATAGTTATTAGGTTCTAAAGCTGATTCGATGAAAGGTATCACTTCTACCGCATCTTGCTCGATGATCTCCTTAACATTAACCTTGTAGCCAGATGTACTGTATTTGTGAAGAAGATTAAGTACTGCATCCTTAAATACAGGTATTTGGTAAAGCTGAAAAACACCTTGCCAGATTGTTCTTCTTAGCTGAAACAATTCCGCTGTGGGCGGCAAATCAAAATTGAGAATGTTCAGTGTACGTCTGTCCTTCATGCCCGATGTACTGAAGTGGGTTTGAAGGTACTGTTCAGCTACAGCCAGAAATAGTTTTGAGAATAGTTCGTTTCTTCCTTCTTGTGTCTGTTCCCATAGCACATCAATAACTGCTCGCTGCACAACAAATTCATAAGCATAAGAGTCATGCTCAAACCCAAATCGATCAGTGAGAAGGTATAGCACTCTAGGTAACTCTTTTGGAAGTTTGGCAAGATATTTAAAGAGGAGATTCAATGCCATCCGGAAGTTACTCTCACTGGAATGAATGAATAGTCCTAATGTAGTAAGAACTGAAGGAGAAGAGAGATGAGAATTAGGCTTTATCTCTAGCGTAGAAAGATCTACTACTTCTGGTTCCATTTTTGAGATGCAATCATGGGCGTATAAGAGTATGTCAGTCTCCTTGAGAAACCAAAAAACTTCCATAAGATGCATTAAGCTTGTTTCATCTCCTGCATTCTTGTAACCTATCCAGGTTTGATCAACTTGCGGACGCATAATCTCAATAACTTTCTGACTGTCAAAGGTGTTCAGCACTGGGTTTAAAACATCGACAAGTCGATACTGAAGACGAGGGAAGAAACTTTCTAAGAGAGCAGAGAAATTCAGGACTCGCCTCACGAAGAAAGCGAGATAGAAGAGATAGGTAGCAAGAACCTGGTCAGAGGTTCGCACAATCTCATTTTCATACATATCCAGAAGTTCTAGATCGTGTAGTCGGCATGCTGCTTGCCAAAACACATTTTTAGGTATTCCAAAGGCAAGCTCAATCCCTGCTATCATTTCCTCATTGGAATAATCCACAATTCGGAAAAAAGCAACGATACCAGCAGTTTTCAAGAGATTTTCATCACCTAAATCTTCTAGGTCTTGTCGGATTGAACGGTAGTATTCGTCGTAGAGGGATGATACATCAATAATACTTTTGAAAGTATTTTCCCGCTTTGCAACTTCCGAAATCATAACAGCAAGCCGAGGATTGCCCTGGGAAATATTAGCAATGCGGTCGAGATACAGTTGATTAATTATACCGTATTCATCTTTAACGAACTGCTTGACTTGCTTCTCCTCTAAAGGTTTTAGTTCTAGTTCAATCAAATTTTTATAGGAGTGTGCAGCCTCTATCACTTTGTCTAAGGCATAGTCTCGAACAGTTGCTATGACTTTAATCTGCTGATCTTCACGTTGGTCATGCAACAGTTGAATGAAATACTCAAATCGACTGACACGATTAGCGTCATCAACAAAGATGAGATACTTTCCTGGTTCTGAGAAATGAACACGTAAATCCTCGAAAAGGTCTGCTGAGCCTCGAAGGAAAATACAGCGAACATGATACTCAGGATGAGACATCACAAATTGCTCGCAGACTTCTAAAACAAATCGAGATTTTCCTACTCCTGCTTTGCCTGAAATTATTACAAGATTTTCCTCCTCAAGTCCCTGTAAGACTTGCTCTAGTTCTAGTTCACGAAAATGGAAGACTGTGTTGAGGGGAGTAGCAATTGCATTCTTATTGTATGCAGCAACAAATTCATCGGGCGTGACAATTTGTCCTGTGTCTACCTCGATACCTAGAAAATCTCGTGCGATGCCTGGGTATTTTTGGTACAGATCATATGAAATAGAACCAATACCCAAGATGTTGACGTTTATACCGTGCTTTTGACATTCTCCTCTAAGAGATTCCTCTTCAGCACTTGTCAAGAGAGCGGTATGACAAAAAACTACCTCCTCAATTTTGCTCACTGATATACCAGTCTTGTTCTCGTCGAAACACTTATCGAGATCGGCTTTAAACTTTTTACAAACTCCTTCTTTTTGGGCTGTATGTTCTGCAAAAATATACTTCCCATTTGAGAGGGCAATTAATGTATCAGGAGTTCCTTTCCTTACCTTATCTGCTCCAATTACAGATCCAATCGGATTGATTTGTTCATAACCTTTTTTATGAAGATAAGCATCAGCTAACTTTTGAAATGCCGCATCGCCTAAACTACGTAATGCATTTTGGATCTGATTGATTTTCGACATGGGAAGCTGAATGGATGAGCAGGAAGAATCGTATATACTACATATATTAGCGACGATTCAGCAAAATGCGGCGGCTGATAAGCAGAACCCTTGCCATAGCCCTTTAAGTGAGGGTTGGGGTTGGCGGCTGATTCTGAGTAGGGTGTGTCGCCAAAATTTTGTTCAAAGATGTTTTCCTGATACCCATCACTGAAGTGATCGGTTTGCCAGGGATTCGTGCCTGCCCCAGTGATCGATTGTTCGCCACCAGCGACAGAGGTTTGATAACCACCCGTTTGGTAACCGCTACTACTGTCAGGATTGGCATTGAAATCGGGGGTTGATTCAGTGTTCATCGCGCCAGCATCCATACGAAACGATATGCTTGCCAGCCTATAAAGCTTGACCTGGGAGTGACCTCAACCAGGTGGATAACAACGCTCCAGCCAACTAGCTGTTTGTAGGGACATTCCTACAGGAGACTTGCGCTGTGGACCAACTGAGTTTTATTCCTGAAGAGTTGGTGCGAACCCTTCAACAAGGGAAAGATGCTGCCAACCCAGACACCCGTTGCTCATCTAGCACCCTGGAAATGTTGCGCCTTTTGGCATCCCTTGATGTCCCCAAAGAATTGCTAGCGTGCATGTTGGAAATGGCAGAGTTTTCCATCCATCATGTCCGTTATCTGGTGGGACCCTTGGTATTACATCGCAGTTTATGGGGTGATGCAACTCTAGGTTGGTTAAAGGTTGCCTGTGTGAAAGATCGGTTTGAACTCATCCTTTCTGAGTATGAACAGGAGCAAGTTGGGGACTACGCTACACCGACTGAAGTGTTGGCTTACATGATGCCTGCCAGTTTTGAAGCACCGATGCACCGTGACTATTCTGACCTTTACATTTGGGCAGGTAATGAGGTAATGCGGAAGCACAATAAATTACCGGAAGGAGCTGACAATTTTTATGAGTTAATAGGTGGTCATGTGATTGAATTCAAGACTGTCAAAACCGAGTTTCATAATTTGAGTCGATCGATTCGTCGAAGTGTGGTGAAGCACGCAGCTCAACAGGGATGGGGAAAACGGCGCAATCGGGCAAAGGTAGAAGCAAGCTCGGTTGACCCAGTTCAAACAACCGATCAACCAGAGCAGGGCAGTTTGTTCTGAATCATGAGCGATACCGGAGATGGTTGGTGCTACCGCCCCTGCAAGCTAGTCCTCCATCCATTTCCGATTATGCCTGCATCCCAAACTCACCCTCATTTGAAAGCTGGAACCTATCAACTGATTACGTCGGGGAAAGAACTTGAATTGGCACTGCGCTTGCGTAGCCTCTCCGGAGGAGAATCGCTAAACCAGGCTCCTATGCTTGGATTGGACTGCGAGACAACAGGGTTAGATCCTCACATTCATGCGATTCGGCTCATTCAGCTTGCAGTCCCGGATCAGCCAGTGATGCTCATTGATTTACCCCAGATTGCTCCCTGCGATCGCCACCCGCTGCAACAGATCCTCTCCAGCCCTGTGCTCAAAATTACTCACAACGGCAAATTTGACTGGCAGTTCCTTGCCCAAGCAGGACTTCAACCCACGCCTCCCTTCTTCGATACCCAACTTGCCTATCGAGTGCTGACAGCAGGACTGAAAACCAGTCTCTCGTTGCAGACGCTTGCTCAAAAGCTATTGAATATAGAACTGGATAAAACCCAACAGGTCAGTGATTGGAGCAAGCCTCCAACTTCAAAACAGTTACAGTACGCGGCGTTGGATGCAGCAATTTTGTTAGAACTGTACCCGATCTTGTTCAAGAAGCTGGAGCGATCGCACCTCCTTAAAATTGCCCAACTAGAGTTTCACTGTATGCCTGCGGTAGCGCAGATGGAGCTGAATGGGATGTTGCTGGATCTCTCCCGCTGGCAAACATTGGGGGCGAAACTGGAAAGCGATCGGGATGCGGCACTTCATCAGCTCAGCCAACTCCGGATCGCTGGCAATGCTCAAATGTCTTTGCTACCGGAGATGACGGATACGATTAACCCAAATTCCCACCAGCAGGTACTTGCAGCACTGCAAGCGGCTGGAATTCTAGTCAACTCGACCAATCAGAAAGAGCTGGTGCCTTTGGCGAAACACTATTCTGTGATCCGAGCATTGTTGGACTACCGCCACCTTTCTAAAATTACTGCTACCTTTGCCGATAGCCTGCCCAAGCACGTTCATCCGGTGACAGGCAGGATTCACCCGACTTACTATCAGATCGGAGCCAGGTCGGGTCGGTTCTCTTGCCGCAATCCACCGTTGCAAACCATTCCTCGTGATGCGGCTGCCCGAACCTGTTTTGTTGCTGCACCAGGTTATAAAATCGTGCGAGCGGACTATTCTCAAATTGAGCTGCGAATTGTTGCCCGATTGAGTGGTGATACCCGGATGCAACGAGCATACCGTAAAGGTGAGGACCTGCATCGGCTGACAGCAGCTTTGGTGACGGGGAAAGCGATCGACGCAGTAAGTGAGGAAGATCGGCGGCTTGCCAAAGCCATCAACTTTGGGCTGATCTATGGCATGGGTGGTGCCAAACTTCAGAGCTACGCGGAGACAAAGTATGGGGTCAGCCTGTCTCTAGAGCAGGCAAAGGCGTTTAGGAAGCGATTTTTTGAAGCCTATGCCGGAGTAGCGGAGTGGCATGAGACGATCAAGCGCAGTTACATCCGGGGAACAAAGGAGAGCCGCACTTTGGCTGGCAGACGGCGCAGGTGGGCAGATCAGCCCAGACTGGCAGAACTGCTAAATCATCCGGTGCAGGGGCTGAATGCTGATATCACGAAGCTGGCATTGGTGAAATTAGTCAATATGCTGGCGGATACAGGGGCAAAGCTGGTTTGCACAGTGCATGATGAGATTTTACTGGAGTGCCCTGCGATCGAGGTGGAACCCGTCAGCCGTCTCTTGCACCAATGCATGATTGCGGCAGCGCAGAAGTTTTTACATCCTATCCCGGTAACAGTGGATGTAAAAGTTTCTGCTAGTTGGGGTGGCGATGAGACTTAGGGAATAATTGAGGCTGTAATGCAAAAAGGTTTTCCCTAAGCAGAATCAGTACAAGTGAATCTGAACTTAGGATTGTGAATTAAATAACACCGGATAAACGCCCCGGCGAATAGAATTCGCGACTAAACCAACAAAGTCTGCCTTCGCAGACTAATCGCCATTTTCTTAACCTGCGAAGGCAGGTTTTGTTCTCATAGCCGCGAATTCTATTCGCCGGGTTTATTAAATTCGCGTTCCTTAGGGAATAAAAACAGGCTAAAGATCCCTAAGTATTCCCTAAGAAATTCTTGCCGGGAGCGAGGGATCATGACAAAGCAGAGCAAACCAGCGCGGTTGATTCAGCAACTCCAGGATTGGAATGATGAGGAGTTAGGAGAACTGGCTGAGATGATCCAGGGGTTGCTGGAGTCGCGGCGGGAGCAGCCAGAAGAGGAGGCAAAGGAAACCCGTGAGGATGGCTCGTCTTTAGGTAAGCATGGGGGGCGGGGACATATTGAGCTTAAGATGATCCCCGATTCCAAGACGGGTAAAACCTATGGACCTTACCGATATCTACGGTATTGGGGAACAACAAAAAAGGAAAGCTGGGACTCAAAAGTGTTTACATGGGTAAAGTAGCCCCAAATTCCCAAGACTAATTATTCAAATAACTCCCGATAAACATAAGCAAATTTAGATCGATCGCCTCCACTAGCAGGTCTCGCATAGGTTGCTTGGTTCCGAATTGCCTGCATCTGCTCAGATTCCCGCTCCATCGCCGGAGTAAACTGCTGCCGCTGATCCAACAAATCCTCTAAGTTTATCTGTCCCGGTTTACCCTGATAAAATGCTTCCTCTGCACAACGCCGTACTGCATTCCCAATCTCAGCAGGGGTGCAAATTCGGTACTCCGTCAACAGTCTGCGCCATTGGTCATCAGTCCAGGGAGATTGACCATTCCCTTGAAATGCTGGAAAGTACTTTGCCAGATGCAGCTTGAACACCTCATATCTGGCTCCCTCATGAGGCAGATCCACGAAGAAGATGTCCTCGAATCGCCGTACTAATTCAGGTGGTAGCAGCCCTAAACGATTGACGGTCGCGATCGTGTAAATCGGTTCCTGGTGTTCCTGCATCCAGGTCAGTAGAGCCGCCGAAAGACGACGGGCTATTCCACCATCAGCATTTGAATCCCAGCCTGCAAAGCCCTTATCAAAGTCATCCCAGTAAAGCACACAAGGAGCCAGGGATGTGACCACAGCAATAAACTCCTTTAAAGCGCGATCGGGATTAGGGCTACTCAAGAGAATTCCCCAGTTCGCCGCTAGCAAGGGTAATCCCATCTTCTTAGCCGCCAGTTTGGCAGAGAGGCTCTTGCCCGTACCGGGTGGTCCCCATAGCACCATACCTGTGGGTAAACTCAGTCCATACTGTTTAGCTTCAGGTCGCAGCAGAGAAGCGATCGCCTCTAACCGCTGCTCCAACAAATCCAATCCAGCAGCAGTGGGCACATCCGGTTCTGCGATGTACTCTAATCCGCGTCCCCGCAGTTTATCAATCTTGTGTTCCAGAATCAGTTGAACCAGTTGCTCAGGAGTATCAGCAAGCGTCAGCACTCTGCCCAGTAGCATTTCAATCTCGCCGATGGGCAATCCCTGACAGGCAGTGATTAGCTGTTGTAGAGTCTCCGGTTCGTCTTTACCCAGCCCAGAATGCTGTTCACAGAACTGAGCCGCGATCGCTTGTACCTGTTGGCGATCAGGCAATGCATGAGACAGCACGGGAATAAATGGCTGAAGCTCCAAAGGCAGTTGAACATAGGTTTCTAGCAAAATCCAATAACAATGTCCTGGGTTCCACAGCGCTTGGTAGTAAGCATTTAAGAGTTGGCAGCAACGTTGCGGACTCATTTCTGCACCAGTGCGATTCAAAACCCCTTCCAGAAGATAAATGCCTGCTTCCGGCTGATCGAGCAAGGATTGGAGGATGTCTTGCTCTATGGTTTGCGTTGTAGATTGCAGAATCGTTTGTCCTTGAGGTGGTACCAACTGCTGAAGTGTTGAGAAACCAGGGTTCCAGACATACACTGGCAGCGATCGCGCCTCACCCCAATGATAAAACTGGCTCAATACCGCCATCCGATCTGGAGTCTGATATTCCAGCGCCGCGATCGGAGCGTTCTGCTCGATCAGTTTTATCCAATCCTGCAACTGCCGCATAAGCTAAAGCTGTAAGGGTTCTCACTGTTTCTAGCGAACTGGGTTTCATTCAGTCCTCAACCAAGTGGACACTTCTAAAATGACTGATCATACTTCCAATAGAGGGAAATGCCGCTAATGCGGCGAGGGAGTGAAATCCTCAAATTTGGGAGTTTATAAAATGGCAACAACTACAAAACCTCGCACCCCTAACGGTACTCGCAACGGTGCTACCTCCAAAACGGCTAAACCTAACGGCACAGCTTCCAAAGCACCCACTGTTGATGGAGCACCGGGAACTAACGCATCAGCACTGCTAAAAGAACTGCGGAATCTGGTGTTTAAGGAATACGGCGTGAAGCTGCAACTCCGGGATGCTCGTGTCTCCACCAAAATTGGGCACGCAACTCGCGAAAAGCTCGGACTCGATCTTGCTGCCCAGGTGAAAAAGAAAGGCGGTAACAAAAAGTTCGATTGGCAGCGATGGAATACGAAGGTGTTCCCGCGACTGTTCGGACAACCGGACGCGCTGAAGTATCCACCAGAAGTGGTGGCGATCCTCATGAGCTTGCTGTATGACACCATTCGGACTGATCCAGAGCAAGCCGTTGCAGATCTGGTGGAATTCAACCGGGCATCGTTGGAGCGCCGTAACTCATTTCAAGCAGAGCAGGATGACGAACTGGATGATTTAGATAACGAACTGGATGACGATCTTAGTGATGAACTAGATGACGAAGCCGAGGATGAACTGGACGATGACTCGGATGAGGAGTTAGACGAGGATCTAGACGAAGAAGAGGACGAATAACACATTCGGCTCCGCTCACTGCTTGATTGCATACCCTGTATTAGTTTGACTGATGCAGGGTTCTTTTTTTCCGCCCACCTCCCTGATCCGCTTCAGCAAAAAGCAGCAACAACTGCGGTGGGAATGAAATGTTGGACTGCACAAAGCAGGCATCTGTCGATGCGATCACTGTGAGAAATCCAACTCATTAATAAAGGAGCAATTCTCATGGTTACTACAACTGCAACGCGCAAATCTGCAAAAGCCGCTGCACACAAAGCACCGAAGCACATGCCCGCTTTGCAACGGGTGATCCCCTATCAGGAGAAAGTTCGACTGATGGTGATTGAAGTGTTACGGGAAGAACCTGGACGAGAACTGGCGGCATCCGCTCGGTTCAACGGACAGGAGTTTGATTGGGAACAGCACAATGCTCAGTTCCGCAAGGACTATGCTGAAACCTCTCTGCGGGATCTGTTGACCTACGCTCGCAAGCTCTACGGATTGCAAAATCTGGATGAAGTGCGCGATCGCCGTGCAGCCCACAAAGCAACCCGCACGGGGCGCTTGAATGCGCTCAATGGTTTGAGTGCCACAGCGGATGACTTGGATACGGATGAAGAGTTTGAAGTTGACCTAGAAGAGGACATCAACTTGGATGACTAGTTTCTGGACAGCTTCAGATCCTTAGCATCAAGCCCCGGCGATGAGTCGGGGTATTTCATTGCCCACCCACCCTCATCCCATCGAAAGTTAATTCTTAGTTCTAGCTATCTAAATTCTCATTATTAGCTAGAACTAAAGCTAAAGGCTCGCTGAATAGAGCGATCGCCTGTTCTAATGCTCCTTCTGCAACCTGAAGTTGAGTTTGAAGTTGGTGCAATCGATTGCGACGTTCAATTCCCAGCCGTCCTTCAGTGTTACGTAGATCATCGTCATGACTAAGGTGAATGACCTTGACTTTCTCTTCCTTCTCTTCTGGCTCAAAAATAGCTTGTCTGCTGGTGAGCTTGTTGTACCAGTAGGTTCCAGAGGGGCGTTTGACGTTGTAGCGGTGCGCCTCGCAGTTATCGGGAGCAATGTAGCAGCCTTCGGTGAATTGCTCTACATGCGATCGCAACTCTTGAATACGCATCTCAATTGATGCCGTTGAATCGGTTATGCCAAGGTTCTCTAGAGCTTGGGGACATCCTCTCTCCATTAACATCATGACGGCTGCCCACTGACGGCTAACACGAATCCGCTCCTGAATCCGCTCCCATTGCTGCTGTGCTTCCTGCCGTTGAACTTCCCGAACCCGAATGAGTTCAACTTCCTCTTCAGGAGTCAGTTCAGAGGCAGATCCGCAGGTTTCATAGTTGGGGCAGTCCTTCGACTCCAAACCAGGCTAGAGCATTATAGCGGCACACGAGAAGCCAAAGCCGCACTTTTTCTTGGGCATAAGTTTTTGTTCTAGCTATCATTTTTAATTATAAAGCTAGAACTAGAGTTTCCCAAATACTCTCTCGATAAACGCTTGAACCAATTATCCAAGAGCGCTTGGACAATTAAATCGTTCTTCTACAGCCGGTAAAGTAGTACCGTTGTCTTCTGTCTTGACCAAGCAGGTAATCTACCTCGTCGCACGGTATAGTAAGGTCTGAATGAAGCTCCCTGTAATGTTTTGTGAAAGGAATGGCAAGTAATCTATCCTCAGATAGCTATGGTCGCTTTCTGGATGATCTCAAAGAATGGATTCAGAGTGCCCAACTGCGGTCGCTGCCCGCAGTCAACCGGGAACTCGTGACTCTGTATTGGAGAATTGGGTGTGCCATTCTCGCTAAGCAGCAGCAGGAAGGTTGGGGAGCTAAGGTAATTGAACGATTGTCCAAGGACTTGAAACACGCTTTTCCAGAAATGAAAGGCTTTTCTCGCTCTAATTTGCTCTATATGAGAGCCTTTGCCCAAGCATTTCCTGACGAAACCGTAATTCAGGCTGTTATGGGACAAGTTACCTGGTATCACAATATTGCTCTGTTGGATAAGCTGAAAGCCAATGAAGAACG
>NZ_JBJPHU010000099.1:0-26383 GCF_052939515.1 Phormidesmis sp. 146-33 | reverse complement strand
GGCTCAGAAAAAATGGCTGTTCATACTCCGTCCGCTTGCGGCGGAGCCTTTGATTCTCAAAGTCCCCCATTCTGGGGGATTTAGGGGGCGAAGTAACTTGGCAATAAGCGATCTTATTTAATTCACGTAATTCACGATCCTAAGTGGATGATTGAAGGGTAGGGGAGATCTCCGAGACTCTATTCTTGCAGCCAAAGACTTTTCAAACATCCGATAAGAACCACAACAAACCATCAACTTTTTGCAACGTTCTATCACCAATTTGCGATGAGTGGTACGATTAGCTCTCAAGCTAGGGGTGCCTATTTGGGCTGAGAACAAACCCTTAGAACCTGAGACTGGGTAATGCCAACGAAGGGAAGCTGTTTATCTGAGGAATCGAATATGCGGACAGATTGGATCGCCAAACGCAGCGGACATAGCAACGTGTCTCAGATGTACTATGCCCGCCAAGGGGTTGTGACCGAAGAAATGCAGTACGTGGCCACGCGGGAGAACCTCCCCGTCGAGCTAATTCGCGCAGAAGTGGCCCGGGGACGAATGATCATTCCTGCCAACATTAACCACCCTAATTTAGAACCGATGGCGATCGGGATTGCTTCTAGATGCAAAGTCAACGCCAACATCGGCGCATCGCCCAACTCTTCTAACATGCAGGAAGAAGTCGATAAGCTGCATCTCGCGGTGAAATATGGGGCGGATACCGTCATGGATCTGTCTACGGGCGGCGGCAACCTAGATGAGATTCGGACGACGATCATCCAGGCTTCGACCGTTCCGATCGGGACAGTTCCCATTTATCAGGCGTTAGAAAGTGTCCACGGCAACATTGAGAATCTGACAGCTGACGACTTTTTGCACATCATCGAAAAGCACGCCCAGCAAGGAGTGGACTATCAAACGATTCACGCTGGAATTTTGATCGAACATTTGCCCTTGGTGCGCGATCGTTTGACTGGAATCGTCTCTCGTGGCGGCGGCATTCTGGCTCGTTGGATGCTGCATCACCACAAACAAAATCCGCTCTACACTCATTTCAGCGACATTATTGAGATCTTCAAAAAGTATGACGTGTCGTTTAGTTTGGGCGATTCTCTGCGTCCCGGCTGTCAACATGATGCTTCGGATGCCGCACAGTTGGCAGAATTGAAGACCCTCGGACAACTGACTCGCCGCGCCTGGGAAGATGACATTCAGGTGATGGTCGAAGGCCCCGGACATGTGCCAATGGATCAAATCGAATTCAACGTTCGCAAACAGATGGAAGAGTGTTCTGAAGCGCCGTTCTATGTGTTGGGGCCGTTGGTGACGGATATTGCACCGGGATATGACCACATTACATCGGCGATCGGGGCTGCAATGGCGGGCTGGTATGGCACTGCGATGCTCTGCTATGTTACGCCTAAAGAACATTTGGGCTTACCCGACGCAGAAGACGTTCGCAATGGGTTGATCGCCTACAAGATTGCGGCCCATGCGGCAGATATTGCGCGGCATCGTCCGGGGGCACGAGACAGAGATGATGAGCTTTCTCGCGCTCGTTATAACTTTGATTGGAATAAGCAGTTTGAGTTGTCGCTTGACCCCGATCGGGCGAAGGAATACCACGACGAAACGCTGCCTGCTGACATTTATAAAACGGCTGAGTTTTGCTCGATGTGTGGCCCCAAATTCTGCCCGATGCAAACCAAAGTTGATGCTGATGCACTGACCGAGCTTGAGAAGTTTTTGGCGAAGGAGCCTGTCGCCCAAAGCTAATTCAACCTAGAGCCTACACAAACCCCGTTTTCTTTGGAGAGCGGGGCATTTTAATTTCATGACAGCGCTTCGAGAATGAGTCAGAAGAACTCGCTGACTAACCTATGGGATTTCTTGATCTTTCTCAGATCATCTTGCGGTCATCTTTAAACTCGGCTCTACAGACAGGTAAATTTCTGACAGAGTTCTGGCGCACTACGTTTAGAATAGGCATTCCCATTTCCTAATGCTCGTACGAGAGCGGCGCTGGTTCTAGAAGTTTGGTACAAATAAGTCAATGAGACTACCCGATCTTCTGACTTCTGTAGGGCGTTATCAGCCAAAGTAATCGATCTTTGAAGATTTTTGTGGTTAGATTCGCTGATTGCGTAAACTGTTGGAGCGACTTCTGCCCAAATCGTTTTCAACTGAGACATCTCGGCTTGGGCTTCTGATAGCTTATTTGCTTCGACGTTTTCCACTGCTTGCTTCGCTTTGGATGACACAGTGTTGAGCTTATCCTTGAAGTCTGAAGGACTCACAAATTCGCCTTGGGGTTTACTAATAGGCATCTCTGTTTTCGACATCTCCACAGTGGATGACTTTTCAATCTCCTTCATTGAATCATTTCCAGCAGTGGACTTTGGGGCAGCGCAGGCAGACAAAGACGTAAGCGCAATCAGAAATATCAGAGACTTTACTGGAACTAGACTCATACAAGCACCAAGGCTAACAACGGGTGGAAAATCTGTTGAGGAGGCAAGGCTTAATTTAGAGTTCAAGCCATTATTCTTTTGTCCCTGATTGTCGCTCATGCTAATTGTAAAGGCAGCGATCGCACGAGCAGGTGTGCATCAACTCAAACTGTCATTCCACTAAGAGTAAGGAACTGAGTCTACGTGGTATTGCCATTAAGAAAAGGGCGGAGAGAATTCGGAATAGAATTGTAGCGAGAGAGCTTTCAAACACACCCTAATGTCAAACTCTATCTTTATCTCGTCAGAAAAGCGATCGCTGCTTTGTTAGCTCAAGTGAGAGAAGAGCCAGTACCGAGGTGAACTTTTACTCATCCTGCGATCGCTGGTTTCCATCGAGTAAAACTTGCTCAAATTGTGGAGCCAAAAAAGAAGCACTTACCCTCTCTGAGCGCATGTTCACCTGTGAACATTGCGGCTTCAGTCAAGACCGAGATCTGAATGCGGCAATCAATTTGAAAAACGCGATAAGCCATACTGGGTCAGCCTGTGGATCGGGTGAAGCCGACTTCTCCGAGTTGAAGCAGGAAGATTTCAGTTTGTTAGCAAACGTTAGTAAATTATGAGCGGATAACGTTCCTGTTGAGCGGTTGCAAGGAACGGTTGCATCCACACCGGGAGTTCCATCAGGTAGTCCTAAACAGGTAAGGATGCGTTGTAGTGATCGGTCAATTCCTTGATCTTTGCTTGGGCTTGGGCAATCGTTTGCGGGGGATGCGCTTTGAAGTATGTTTCGACTGTCGTCGCATGGGTGTTCAGGTCACTCGGTTGCCCTTGATAATCCAACTGTTTGAGACCCTCAATGCCGTCTGCGTGATACTGTCTGAGATAGACTGTCAGCATCGTTTTGCCGATCTTGCACAGTCATCGGATCTCCCTCCTGATGGGACAATCCTTAGCTTTTCAAGTACAACACCCTGGTTGACTGACAAAACTCCTGAAGGCTCCGTTTTTTGTAGGTTGGTGTTGAGCAACGCGAAACCCGACAGTCGCCTCTCTCACGTTGGGTTTCACCGAGTTCAACCCAACCTACTGGAAAAGATCTGTCAGTCAATCAGGTACAACACCTCCATTTTCTGTTGCACTTTTGGGTGAGGATAGTGATGTCGTTCATACTTCAGTTCGGCGATCTGCTCTAGCGTAAATCCAATCCGAAGCAGGCTGACTTCCTTTGTACTCCGACTCTTGGACAGATGAGCATCTTATCCTTGATGGGGAAGAATCTTCTAAAAGTCCATTTCTTAATCGTCGCGAGTATAATAACTTCTCCGTTCTGCTCCTTGAGGAGGATTAACTTACGCAAAGTTTCTGACTCATCATTACTGCTTCAAAATTAACTCCCATTCCTGACCATTCCAGATTGGTGAATTTGTCTCACCTACCACAAATGGGCCCCAATAGCGCTGAGAGCCGTCTTGAGCAAAAGCCACGACGACATCGCCCTTTTTGAGAATAATTGAGCGATCGGGCAGTGAAACCACTAAACCCTTACCGCTCCCTTCGTTAGGTGCAAAATCCCAGTGGGCGGGCGGTTGATAGTCAGAGGCCTCGCTAGATTGGGGGGCTGACGATTTGCTCTTTGACAGTAGCGCAACTCGCAAGGGGTGATCCGATCGATTGCTAACTCTGAGCGCTCCTTGACGAGCCGCCACCATCGCAGGATTGAGCGTGGGAATCGGAGAAGCTCCCGGTTTCGGAGGCGTTTTTTGTATCTCGCTTTGAGACTCGTCGATCTTAATGATGGGCACTGTCTCCGGGGATGTCACCTCAACCTGAATCTGAAAGCGTCTCAACACTAGCCATAGCCCCAATAAAAGTAGCGCTGTCGCTAAAGCTACTCTGGTCGCAGGGTTCAGCTTTATTTTCATCTTCATCACACCCCGCATTCTCGTTCTCGCCCATTTCTACTCTAGTGATAACAATCTGTGGCACGATCGTGGGAGAAATTTTTCCGATAGTTTTTTCGATAAATTAAGGGATGGTATGAGAAGGTTGAATTCTAAGCAGACAACCTGATTTAGAATTCAAAACTCAAGATTCATCTCTCTCCTCGACCATGCAAAATACTCGTCTCAACAGTCTTGTAGGAGTTGTGACCGATCAGATCGGCCAATTGTTTCGCAATCCCTGGCGGCGCGTGTCTCTGATGTTGATCAGTCTGCTGTTTGGCTTTTTTTTGGGCAACGTCATCTCGACCACTGCCGGACAAAGAGCCGAATTAGATGTCGTGGCGGCCAGCTTTTTGGTGATTTTATTTGAAGTGACGAGTCGCATCATCTACACCAATCGGGAGGGGTTTCGGCGATCGCTCCCCGCTGAAATGATCAACACGCTCAAAATTGGCATGACTTATAGTTTTATTTTAGAAGCGTTTAAGTTAGGAAGTTAGATGAGGGATGAGGGAGAACTTCGATGATCTGTTCCCCCTTTGGGGGTAATCCGCTGCGCGAGAGGGATGAAGCTTAAAGGTCTTTGCGGCGAAATTGGTAGGACTGTGCTTTTGCGCCCCAGACTTGTTTGCCTTGAGCGTCGTAACCGCGATCCCAGGTGTCCATTCCGGTTTTGTGAAGCGTGATCTGGTTGGTAATGCGGACGGCTCCTCCAACGTTAGCGGAACACCCATCGATCGGCGTTCTGCCTACGTAGTTGTCGCCAGACTGTTTGAGAAAGACAGCGCAGACGGGAACCCCACGATCGCTCAAGGGCACAATTCGAGAAGCTTCGGGCTGGTTGCACAAACCAACGAGCGCTTCGGGTTTAACAGGACGAAAGGACAGCGATCGCACACTATGACTGTAGATTGTCGGTGAAATTTGTAGAATTCTCTGACGATAGGGCTTCGTCAAATCAGAAGAGAGGGCTTGTTCTTGATAAAGATAAACACCGTCGATCTGAGGTGATCCCTGAAGAAAAATTTTGCAGGTCGTCATTCTCACATCCGGTAGTTTTGGGTTGGCGATCGCTTGAGCAGACGTGTCCATGACCCCGACCAAACGCGCCACCACTTCATTGACCTGTTGCTCAAGCGGAATCGCGGACTGAGTGGGAACCGCCACAACCAGCGCAGCGGAGAACAGTTTTAAGCTCATATTTCAAAATTAGTAGACAAAAATTAGCGGCTCAAACTTCAGAAATAGAAATCAACCTAAAAGTCAACTATCTGGCTGTAGTTTTTTGCCCTTTCGATCGGTCAGTCAACACCATCAGGAGAACAGTTTAAGATAAATCAGTGGGCAGAGTCCTTTGTAGGCATCCCACGAGATGATTTGTTTGTATCGTCAAGCTTTGAGAACTAGAGGAGAGAACATGGAGATCAACTGTGCAGAAGCCTGCGTAAATGGCTGCGTTTTAGGAGATAAGTGCCCCAATTTAGAATACAAAGATCAGGCTGCCAAATTCATTCAAGAAAAGTCGTTGGACGAAATGCTGGCGATCGCCGAAGAAGCCATTCGCAAAAAAATGAGCGCTCCGCCCCAGTGGGTGCTGCCTGAAGATTAGGACGCTTTAGATTGGGAGGTCGGCGCGGGGATCAAAGCTTTCTATCTGTCGGAGCTTTTCGTAAAGATCCCGTTCTTCAAGACTGATTTCTTTGGGGACGACAATTTGAATTTCGACAATCTGATCGCCTCGGTCGTCCCCACTGATTAGATAGCCCTTATTCGCCAATCTCAGACGCTGCCCCGATCGTACCCCTCCCGGAATGGTCATCTTCACCAACCCGTCTAATGTGGGAACTTCGATCGCGCCTCCCAAAGCAGCTTCACTGGGCGTAATGGGCAATTGACACACCACATCGGAGCCTTCTAACTTAAAAAACGGATGGGGAGAGACTTCGATTTTGAGGTATAGATCGCCCCCCGCAACGCCCTGACCTTTGAGACGAATTCGCTGCCCAGTCACCATCCCTGCGGGCATATTCACTTCGAGCGATCGCCCATCCTCTAATCGAATACGCTCTCGTCCACCAGAGTAAGCTTTTTCTAAAGGTACGGTCAATCGCGCTTCAGCATCTCGACGATTGGAGCGAGGGGGCGGCGTACTAGAAACGGTATAGCTCGTTTTTGTCGTGCCAGGACGGTAGGGATCGGCAGCAGGCGGGGGTTGAGGAGGTCGGCTAGGCGTTGTCGTCGTGGTGCGTCGATTGAGCAATTGATCCACGAAGTCATTAAAGTTACGGTATTCACCAAAATCCACCGACCCAGATGGATCATTTCCCTTTCCCCAGGGACGGCCGCCTTTTGCACCGCCTTGAAATCCTGGTCGCTTCCAAAAATTGCCAAACTGATCGTACTGCGATCGCTTGGTTGTGTCTCCCAACACTTCATACGCTTCGCTCAGATCCTTGAATTTCTCCTCAGCGGCTTTGTTACCCGGATTGAGATCAGGATGATATTGACGCGCTAATCGACGGTAGGCCTTTTTGATCTCCTCGATCGACGCATCTTTGGCAACCCCCAAAATCTCATAATAATTGCGGAAATTCTGCATAGCGAAACGGTGAAAGGATGACGGGTGAGGGATAAAAACAAGTAAGAGAATAGATCAAATCGCTGACCCCAAAGAAATCGGTCGCCGTTTCATGTTGATCCCACTTTCCTCTTTACAACCAATCGTCTTCGTCATCCCAATTATCCTGATTGTAGTCGGGTCGAGCAGGACGCTTTTTAGGAACATCACTGCGGTTGGGGCGACGGGTTCCACCAGCATCGTTGCCGCTGTAAGGGCTGTTGTAGGGAGCGCTGCGCGGTTCACGTTTGGGAGGATTGTAGTCGCGGTTTCCGTTAGCGGTGTCGTTGTTGCGGCTGTCTCGTCTGGGCGCGTCATATCCATCGCTGCGCGGCGATCTCTCCGATTTACCCCCAAGGGGTCGAGGCGCTTGAGAGTCAGATCGTCTGGGCGCTTCATAAGGGCGGTTTCTCGGTTCTTCGGAGGAGCGATCGTCGTAAGGGTCGCGTCTGGGTGCCTCGTAGGGATCTCGATCGTCGTAAGAGTCGCGTCTGGGTGGGGTGTTGTAGTCGCGATCGTAGGGATCTCGCTTGGGCGGATCGTAGTTGCGAGAAGATCCATAGTCGTAGTTGTCGCGTCCGTTTAGACTGCCGCCTCGCTGGTTATTCCAGTAGTCGTCGCGTCGGGCCCCATAGTCGTAGGGATCACGAGGAGCACCGTAGTAGTCGTAATCGTCTTCGTCGTCTAAGAAGAAGTTTTTGATCGATTCAAAGAATCCGCCTTCTTCGTCGCCCTGAGTCTGTTGGTAGACTTCTCGATTCAAATCGTACAGAGCATCCTTGAGGTCAGCTTCGGCAATATCTACACTGCGATCGTCATTATTTGCCAATCCTTCTCTCAATCGCTGGACGAGAGGCTCAATTCGAGAACGATAGGAACCAACAAATTGCATTCCAAAGTCCAGTGTGGCTTCTCTAAGCTGCCGTTCTGCTTGAAAGGTTAGCGCTTCCGCTCGATTGCGTTTCTCGACTTTTTCTTTACGAAGGCGATCGACTTCTGCAAATTCTTCGGCGTTCCGCATCATCTGCCGCACTTCGTCCTCACTCAAGGTTGAGGCTCCCTGAACGGTGATGCTCTGTTCGCGTCCCGTCGTGCGATCCATTGCGGTGACTTGCAAAATGCCGTTTGCGTCGATGTCAAAGGAAACCTGCACTTGAGGAATGCCCCGTGGTGCGGGTGGAATGCCCATCAGCTTAAAGCGCCCCAGAGACTTATTGCCCGATGCCATGTCGCGCTCACCTTGCAGAACGTGAACTTCGACCATCGTCTGATTATCTTCGCCCGTCGAGAAAATATCCGATCGCCGCGTCGGAATGGTCGTATTGCGCGGAATCAGCTTTTTCATCACGCCGCCGATCGTCTCCAACCCAAAGGACAACGGTGTGACATCCAACAGCAAAATATCTTTGAGTTCACCTGCCAAAATGCCCGCCTGAATCGCCGCTCCGACAGCCACCACTTCATCCGGATTGACGTTTTGATTGGCTTCCCGATTGATCAGCGATCGCACCACCTGTTGCACCATCGGAATTCGCGTCGAACCGCCTACCAGCACGATGTCGTCAATATCATTCGGAGTCATTCCCGCATCCCGAAAGGCTTGCTTGAGCGGCCCACGCAGTCGAGACAGCAGATCGCCACACAGCCCTTCAAACTGCGATCGGGTCATCCGCGTTTCGATATGTTTGGGCCCATCTTCGGTCGCAGTGATAAAAGGCAAATTGATTTCGGTGACAGAGACCCCAGAAAGCTCAATTTTGGCTTTTTCGGCCGCTTCAGTCAGTCGTTGGAGGGCTTGGCGATCGCGTCTCAAATCAACTTTCTCAGTTTCTAAAAACTGCTCGGACAGAAAGTCCACAATTTTCTTATCGAAGTCATTGCCGCCCAGTTGAGTGTCGCCGCTCGTGGCTTTCACTTCAAAGACCCCATCGCCCACTTCCAAGATTGAGACATCAAAGGTGCCACCGCCGAGATCAAAAACGAGGATCGTTTCAGCTTGACCGCGATCGAGTCCATAGGCGAGAGATGCGGCCGTCGGCTCATTGAGAATGCGTTTGACATCCAATCCAGCGATGCGTCCAGCGTCACGAGTTGCCTGTCGTTGAGAATCGTTGAAATAAGCGGGAACGGTAATCACTGCGCCAGTAATCGACTCTCCTAGATAGCGACTGGCCTCATCGGTCAGCTTTTTGAGAATCATGGCCGAAATTTCTTCGGGCGCAAAATCTCGCTCCAGTCGAGGACACTTGATTTTGATGTTGCTCGATTCGTCTTTGCGGATGGTGTAGGGCACCCGTTTTGACTCTGGACTGAGTTCTGAATACTTTCGACCGATAAAGCGCTTTACGCCAAAAAATGTGTTCTGTGGGTCAAGCACCGATTGTCGTCGGGCCATTTGTCCGACCAGACGTTCGCCTTCTTTGCTGACTCCGACAACTGAGGGAGTAGTTCGCATTCCTTCGGCGTTGGCGATGACAACTGGCTTGCCGCCCTCCATGACTGCCACCACCGAGTTCGTAGTTCCCAGGTCTATTCCAACGACTCTTCCCATGCCCTGCGACGCTCCTCGCTTGTCTAAAACTAATGAATTTTGAGAGCTTTTGCTGGACTCATTCTATCTTGCTAATGGAGAAGTCAAGGGTCAAATCGGCGCGATGTTGAAATCCAGGTACTTAGCGGGTACTTAGACTGAAGACCGGAGATGTTAGACCGGAGACGTTGACATTATCCTTTTCAAAGTCCAGAGTCCTGAATTCTACGATCGCTCCCCACCTTTAACTCTCCTGAAGTTTTTGAACGTGCTGCTGAAGGTCTTGAATCGTGAAGACTGCTTTGAATTTTAAGCCTTGCTGCTGATAAAACTCTGCGCCTCCTTGCTGACGATCGACCAGCGAAATCACTTCTTCAACCTGATAGCCAGCATCTCGGAGGCGATCGACCGCCTTCATTGCCGATTGTCCCGTCGTCACCACGTCTTCTAGCACTACGACTGGACTGTTTTTGGGCAAGGTTGGGCCTTCGATATAGGCTTGGGTGCCGTGTCCTTTGGCTTCTTTGCGGACAATGAGTGCCGCCAGCGATCGCCCTTCATACGCTGCAACCACACTGGTCGCGGTCACGATCGGATCAGCCCCCAACGTCAGACCCGCCACAGCCACCGTTTCAGAAGGAATCAAAGGTAAAAGAATCCGTCCCGTCGCCAAGCCGCCCTGGGGATGAAGCGTAATCTGTTTGCCGTTGATGTAGTAGGTGCTGCGTTGTCCAGACGAGAGCAGAAAGTCGCCTTCTCGATAAGCCACCTCACAGAACAGATCCAAAAGTCGTTCTCGTAAGTCGGTCAATTCAACCGTTGCCCAAGAAAAGTTTGTTTGAGATTCCATCAAATTTTGCGTCCGATCGCTCATAGGTAGGGCAGACTAGTGTTACCAACTGTCAAAAGAAAGGGGTGAGAACGTTTTGAGTTTTGAATTCTTGAAGTTGAAGAAGATCCTCAATTCAAATCTCAAACCGCAAAACTTTTCCCTGATCTTAGACTCAAATCGTAAGCTAACATTGAGCGCAATACGGAGGAACTGAATCTTATGGGCGTGAGGTTAAAGAATTTGATTGGTGCAGGGGTAATGGCTGCTTCTACCCTATTTGCGATCGCCGCACAAGCACAAGACAGACCCGCTGTGTTTAGACCGAGAGAAGCGGTGCCAGATGCAGTCGATCGGGCATTTGACGTGAATGTTTCTGACTATCGCGGCCCCAAGTTCTCAGTTCAGACTCTAATTGGGACGGGTGCCTTTCCTGAGAATGCGATCGCTCGTAATGGCGAGCATATTCATCGTCTATACCGAGATTTGCTGACCCAGCAGGTTTCTAACGACCCTATCATTCGCACGACTGACCTACCTAACCCTTACAACACGTCGATTTTGACGCTGCCGACCGCTAATGTGAGCAATCGAGTCGTGGGCGGTGAGTTGGTGTTTGAAGGCGCGACTGGACGCTGAGGATTGTAAGGTAAGTCCAATCCATCCGAAGATCAGCCCGAAGAGCAGCGAAACGCATCAATTTTAGGTTGGTGGTTTTTAGGTTGGTGGTGCGTTTCGCATGGCTCAATACACCCTACAGATTACGTTTTTTTGCAAATTCAGCGAATTGGCAGCCATTACGTCTGTGTGCTAAAGCTCTGGTTTGTCATATTTGGTTTGTCATGCGCCGTGCTGGAATCGAACCAGCCTGAAGGCGAATTATGAGTTCGCTACCTCCCCAATCGGTCAACGGCGCTAGTAGAAAGACACGATCGCGATCCCTGCCGTATTTTAGCTTGAGAAATGGGTTTGCAGCGATTGCCGCCGTGATGTTTTTTAAAGAGATCGTCTCTACGTAAACTTAGCGAATACAATTGGTCAGCCATTTGGGTCTCACGGCTCAACGCTCTCAAACAACACTCCCTCAAATCTGCAATGCGAATTAATCCGACCGTCGCCCTCACGCTCATTTTGCTCACGTTTATGTTTGGAGCAGGGATTGTGAGTGGCGCTTGGGGATTTGCGATCGGGCGAGAAGCTCTCAAAGGAATCACTCAACCCGATGCCCGTCCGACGAATAAGGTCAACAAAAAAAACACGTCGGGGCGCGGGGAAGACCTCGTGATTCTCAAAGAAGACGACATTCTCAAAAAGGTAAAAGACCGCATCGAGGGCGGCACTCCCAAATCGACAATGCCTCCCAGTCCCAGTCCTTCGCCCAAGGTGGAAGATAAGCAGACCAGTCTTCCTGGCAAGTTTCCGTTTGTGAGTCGAGATAAGGGAGTGACGATCGAGCTAACCGCCGTCCGGCAGCAGGCGGATTTTGTGGTCTACGATGTTGCTCTCAAAAATGAAGGAACTCAGCCCGTCAAGTTTCTCTACAGCTTTCTCAATATCGCCGATGAGCAAGGCCGGGCTTTGACCGCAGATACGATGGGTCTCCCGACCGATTTGCCTGTAGGTAGCCAAAAATTTACAGGGACAGTCAGCATCTCAACGGCTCTTTTAGACAAGGCTCAAAAGCTTTCAGTGCAGTTGACGGACTACCCCGACCAAAAGCTGCAACTCAAATTGTCAGATGTCCCAGTCCGATAAAGCTGGGGGCACAAGGACTCATCTGATAGACATCTAGGCGTTGCTGATTGGAGGGATGACTCTGTGAGAAGTGTCCATCTTTTCGCCCCCTAAATCCCCCAAACTTGGGGGACTTTGAACCTTGGGATTCCCGCCGCTTTGGGGCAATTCATCCCCTGATTCAGCAACGCCGACATTTAATAGACGTTAATTAATAACGTGGGGAAGAGGAGACTCAGAATCGAGCGGAGTATGATCAGCCAATTCCCTGGTTTGCTTTTCTAAAATCTGCTTCCCTAATCTGCTTCTCTAAATTGTTATTCTTGATTCGCAAATGATTGCCCCTTTTGCGGTTGTCCTGCAAAACTCAAGCTGGACAGATATCTTGCTAAAATTCTTGTCGGTGCTGCTGCTGATTACGATTAATGCGTTCTTTGTAACAGCAGAGTTTTCGATCGTCTCGGTGCGGCGATCGCGGATCAATCAGTTGGTTGACGCAGGAGATATTCAAGCGAGAACGGTTCAGGATTTGCAGCGGAGCATTGATCGTCTACTTTCGACGACTCAGTTGGGAATCACGCTGTCGAGTTTGGCGCTGGGCTGGATCGGGGAAAGCACAATGGCCATCTTGGTTGCAGCCTGGATTGCTCAGTTGCCACTGTCGGCTTCTACTGTCCAAACGCTGTCTCACTCGCTGGCGATTCCGATCGCCTTCCTGTTGATTGCTTATCTGCAAATTGTTTTGGGCGAATTGTGTCCCAAGTCGGTGGCGATGCTCTACTCCGAAGAGATTGCGCGATTTTTGGGGCCGTTTAGTTTGGCGATCGCTCGATTTTTTAATCCCTTTATCTGGGTTCTCAATCAGTCTACGCGCCTCTTGCTGCGGCTGGTGGGCATTCAGTACGCGGGGCAGGGCTGGTACAACCAGGTCACTCCAGAAGAATTGCAGCTAATTATCGCCACCTCCAGCGAATCGACGGGACTGGAGGCCGAAGAACGAGAACTGTTGAGTAATGTGTTTGAGTTTGGCGACGTTCCGGCGAGTGAGGTGATGGTGCGCCGACCGAATATGACTGCGCTCTCGATCGACGCAACGGTGCGAAATTTGCTTGAAGAAGTGGCTCAATCAGGGCATTCTCACTATCCGGTGACCGGGGAATCGCTGGATGATATCTGCGGCATGGTTCACTTTAAAGAACTGGCAGAGCCGCTCGTTCAGGGCACACTAAATTTGGAAAGTCCGATTAAACCGTGGGTGAGTCCAGCTCGATTTGTTCCTGAATACACGCCTCTGGGAGAATTGCTGTCTTTGATGCAGCGATCGCGTCAGCACATGGTGATTGTCGTGGATGAGTTTGGCGGCACTGCGGGGCTGGTCAGTTTGCAGGACATCGTGACGCAGATTATCGGAGACTCACCCGAACCGGAAAGCGAAGAGACGCGATCGATTCAGGTTTTGGACGAAAACACCTTTCTCGTTCAGGCTCAGATGAATTTGGAAGAAGTGAATGAGCAGTTGCGGTTGGATCTACCGCTTACCGATGAATACCAGACGCTGGGCGGCTTTTTGTTCTACCAGTGGCAGCGCATTCCCGATTCTGGCGAGGCTTTGCAGTATGGCAACTATGAACTGACGGTCGTCTCTGCGGAAGGGCCACGACTGCATCAGATTCAAGTCCACCGCATTGAGCCTGGAGCGGGCGACTCCCTGCGCGTATCTCGACCAGATCATCAACAAAGTCTGTCGAGTGGTGAAGACTTCAAGCATTGAGGGGCAGACCTGGACTGGTTTATCTACTAAATCTGTGACCAGCGCTAAAAAACTACATCCAAAGGCATAAAAACATCGAAACCGAAAAACATATCGTTTAAGGGAACTTCGATAATGCTTTGAAATTCTTCATAATTAATGTTGCTGTGTTAGTATCTGGATGTTTGAGGAGAATTTACGGCTGATCATCAGCTTATTTTCGGTGGTGGAGGAGTAACACGAGTGAAAGGTAGTATACCGATCGGGTATTCAAGTCTCTACGTGCAGCGAAATCAGCTAGAACCTATTCGCATCGGTGTGATTGGGGTCGGCAATATGGGGCAGCACCATACCAGAGTCTTGAGTATGCTCAAGGATGTTGAATTAGTTGGCGTTTCAGATATTAATGTAGAACGAGGGTTGGACACGGCAAGCAAATATCGTGTCCGATTTTTTGAGGATTATCACGATTTACTGAAACATGTGGATGCCGTTTGTATTGCGGTTCCGACTCGTCTGCATCATTCAGTGGGGATGGCTGCTTTGAATGCGGGGGTGCATGTGTTGATCGAGAAACCGATCGCCGCCAGCATTGCTGAAGCTGAGTCTTTGGTAAATGCTGCCGCAGAGTGTCAGTGTATTCTGCAAGTTGGGCATATCGAGCGATTTAACCCGGCTTTTCAAGAACTCAGCAAGGTGTTGAAGACTGAAGAACTGCTGGCGATCGAGGCCCATCGGATGAGTCCTTATTCCGATCGAGCCAATGATGTATCGGTCGTGTTGGATCTGATGATTCACGACATCGATCTGATGCTAGAACTGGCCGCTTCTCCGGTTGTGAAGTTAACTGCAAGTGGCAGTCGCGCTTCGGACTCTGGCTACTTGGACTATGTAACCGCAACGCTGGGTTTTGCAAACGGCATTGTTGCAACGCTGACCTCTAGCAAAGTGACGCACCGCAAGATTCGCCGCATTGCTGCTCACTGCAAAAACTCTCTGACAGAAGCTGACTTTCTCAACAATGAAATTCTAATTCACCGTCAAACGACTGCTAACTACATGACGGATTATGGTCAGGTTTTGTATCGCCAAGATGGACTGATCGAGAAGGTTTACACCAGTAATATTGAGCCGCTTCATGCAGAGTTAGAACATTTTGTCGGGTGTGTGCGCGGGGGCAATCAGCCTTCTGTCGGAGGAGAACAGGCGCTAAAAGCCCTACGTCTCGCCAGTCAAATTGAACAAATGGCGCTAGACGGTAAGGTTTGGCAAGCCAAAGATAACAAGGTTGTCGAACTCGATACGCCTGCGATGGCGGTCTGAAAGACGATCTCTTCGAGTGACCCGCAAGGGGTCGATTTGAGTTAGCCGCAAGAGATCGATTCAATCTAGCTTTAATTTCTACAGGGTGGACATGGAGTCTACCCTTTTTTGTTTAAAATCTTCTGCTTCTAAGATCTACAGGCGTTGCTGAATCGGGGATGAATTGCCCCAAAGCGGCAGGAAACCCAAGGTTCAAAGTCCCCCAATTTTGGGGGATTTAACGTGAATTCGATGAGAGTTTTTCCACTTCGTTGTTCACGGCTTTTGCCCCCCAACCCCCCAATCTTGGGGGACTTTAAGAGAGGAGTTCTGGTTCAAAGTCCCTCACTCGTGGGGGATTTAGGGGGCGTTCCTGGAGCTAAAAGCGAAGCGAAGCGTTCATCGAACTGACGTGGATTTAGGGGGCGAAAAGATGGACACTTCCCACAGATTCATCCAATCAGCAACGCCGATCTACAAATACGTCAATCAACGCTTTTTGATCTTGCATTTATCTTCTCAAACATTGAGCGATCGTCGCCACCACCGATCGAGACAGCGCACTCAAATCGTAGCCCCCTTCTAGCCCAAATACGACTTGTTTGGTTAGCTGCAAACAATAGTCTGTAAAGATTCCGTAGTCGTTGGGCTGTAGAGAAATTCCTGCTAACGGATCGTCCTGATTGGCATCGTAGCCCGCACTCACAATCAACAAATCGGGCCGAAAATTGGAGAGAAACGGCATGATCTTTTGTTCAAAAAGGGGTTGGTAATCTGCGATCGTACTCCCCGCTCTCATGGGCAAGTTTAATACATTTTGGTGAAAGCCCTGCTCACTCGCTCGGCCCGTTCCTGGATACTGAGGCGACTCATGTAATGAACAAAATGCAATGTTGGAATTGGTTTCGACGATCGCTTGAGTGCCATTGCCGTGATGGACATCCCAATCGAGAATAGCGACCCGGTTTGCCCCTTGTTTTAGAGCATGATGAGCGGCGATCGCGGCATTACTCAACAAGCAAAATCCCATTCCTGTATCTGCGATCGCGTGATGCCCTGGAGGACGCGCCAAAACAAAACTCGGCTCTCCTGCTTGCAGTGTGTAATTAACGCCATCCAACCAGGCGTTTACCGCCAGCAGTGCCACTTCAAAACTGCGAGGAGACACGGGTGTATCGCCATCAATGTGACCGCCGCCCCGATTAGCGAGTTGCCGAACGGCTTCGACATACTGCGGATCGTGAATTTGCTGAATCAGGGAAAGTGGCGATCGCGCTTCTACGGTCGTTGGCTTGCGCCATTCAAGTTGATGCGCCCAGGATGCTGTCTGGAGTGCTTTACAAATCGCCGTTAATCGCGCTGGCTTTTCGGGGTGAAAGTGTCCCGTCTCGTGCAGCAAAAATTCGTCAGAGTAGAAGACAGGAAACATAGGCAGAGACTCGATTGCAATTGCCTTCAGTATAGAAAACGATCGCGGTTTTCAGAAATTCCAAAACTCTTTTTGCTTAGACTGTTTGCTTTAGAACAATAATCATGCTATAAAGACTGTACGGACTCAAATAGTTCTGTAGCTAACAAACTCCACATTCAACAAATTAAGGTATCCTTCAATGTCCAAAGCCACAATTCAACTCGACCAGGGCACCCACTATCTCTGCACCTGTGGATGGTCAAAAAACTTACCTTTCTGCAATGGCGCTCACAAGGGTAGTTCGTTTCAGCCCACGGTTGTAGAACTCAAAGCCCCCGCAGCGATCGAGCTTCCCGACATCACAAATTCTCACGCTTCTCAATCCACTTAACCATCACTCGCTTCAACACTGGAGCCATCACTATGAAAACATCTTTGTTAACGCTGGCGGTCATCTCTACAGCAGTCGTTAATTTCAGTTTTGTGACCCACGCTTCTGCTGACGAAGCTCAAAAAGCGGCGATCGTACCCAGCACTTTAAGCCCCTCCAACAATACCCTCACCCCATTTGAACTGGTTTTTGGAGCTTATCAAGGGCACTTTCAGACTCAAGGAATTCCAGAAGGAACAACGCTGGTTTTTGCTTACCAAATGGGTAGCCTTTCTGCTCAAGAAGTCGTAGAACAAGCTATCAAAACCAACTTGATTTCTGGCCAACTCAACACAACAGGCTATGTCAATGCAGTTGATAGCTTACTGCGAGGTTTAAACGGTCGTTAGCCAGCGAGAAGCGATCGGGATGATTAAGTCTCGATCGCTCCATGTTGCAGAAGAACTCTCTCTACAGTCCATCCGCTTATTCTGCATTCACGCTCTATTTCACAGCATCTTTGGGAACCCAAACCGACACTGAGCCTGCTTCACAGCGAAAATCAGCCCAACCTTTTTCATCCGTTGTGATGGGTTCGTCGATGTGTTCGGTGATGTCGATGTAAGTGCGATTAGGCTGTCCGACTTCCATATATTTGCTGCCAGCGTCCCCATTGCTCAAAACGACAGCCATGCCGCCCGGTTGTTCATCGGTGCCCAGTCGCGTCCAGCCGATCGTATTGGCATGGTCAAAATAATCGTACTGCTCTCCATAGGCAAATGTTTGACGGGCAAAAAGCATCTTGTCAATCAAGAATTGGTGGCTGTCTAACCAGATCTCATGCTCCTGTCCATCGTTTCCCGTATCTTTGTAGTTAGCGCCGTAATAATCTGCGTAAAAGATGCAGGGATAGCCTTCACTTCTGAGCAAAATTAACGCATAGGCAAGCGGCTTAAACCAGGGTTCGACAACCGATTCAAGAGACTGCAACGGCTGAGAGTCATGATTTTCGACCAGCGTTACGGCCAGCGTCGGCTGGTGTTGAACCATTGTCCCGTCAAAGATTTGGCGCATATCGTAGCTGTTGCCCGACTTGCTGGCGACGTGAAAATTGTAGTGAAGCGGTGCGTCAAATAGTGTGACCTTCCCATTCGTCATCTCGACGAAACTGTGTAGGGCTTCGACATCATAAGACCAATACTCACCGACCGCAAAAACTTCTCTTCCCACATAGTGACTAACGTGATCTAACCATTCTCGAAAGAAGTTAGCAGAGACATGTTTGACAGCATCAAATCTAAACCCATCGACATTGGTTGTATCAATGTACCATTCGCCCCAGTATTTGAGTTCTCCAACAACTTCGGGATGGCTCATGTCTAGATCACAGCCCATCAAGTAATCAAAGTTGCCTTTTTCTAAATCAACGTTGCGATCGAACTCTTTACCTTTAAGCAAATAGATAGCGTTCTCTTCGGTGTTGTAGGCGTTGTAGTCGATCGCGTCAAAGTGCCACCAATGCCATTTCATTTTGGAGTATTTGTCACCTCGACCCGGAAAGGTGAAACCCGTCCAGGCTTTAATCTTCTGGTATTCGCCAACGGTGTCAAAGCGATTATCAGGATTAAAGGGGGTGGCTTCTACCTCCTCTTCTTCATCGGCACCCAACTTGTGATTGAAAACGGCATCTGCGTAGATTTTGATTCCGACACTTTGCGCCTTCTTGATCGCATCAATATATTCTTGTTTGGTGCCGTACTTTGTCCGAACGGAGCCTTTTTGATCAAACTCGCCGAGGTCAAACATGTCGTAAACGCCATACCCCACGTCATAACCGCCCCCAGTGCCTTTATAAGCAGGAGGCAACCAAAGTGAGGTTACGCCAACTTTTGCCAGTTCTTCTGCCTTTTCTGCAACTTGTTTCCACAGACTCCCATCGGCGGGATTGTACCAGTGGAAGTATTGCATCATAACCCCATTGAGTTCAGACATATTGCCTCGATTAGAAGATTGTAGTTAATGAATTTTTTGAGAATTGAGCAGGCGCAATCAGAAAATTTGAGCAGTTGTTTCCTCTTTGCTAAAGGATTTTACGAGGTTTAGCAAGCTTTATCTATCTGCCTAGAGAGAAGTCTAGGACAGAGTTTTGTACAACTAGACACATTCATTAAGTGGCAACATCTAGCTATAGTTAGGGCTGATATCCTCCTTGTTGTAGAGGTTTTGTCTACTTTGTAAATATTAACAGTTTATTAAAGCGGCTCGATCGCTATCTCTTTCCTAAGATGAACGTAAAGCAGAATTTTACTTGGATATACTACACAGGGAGTAGTTGTGCCTCTTTTTTGGAGCGATAAATGGTTAAAGTTTGGTGATAATCTGAACTGCAACAGGAGCGTGAAAAGGTAGCGATCGCGACGAGATCCTTTCCCTCACCTCGCTACTATGTAGGTCAATTCAAGTAGGTCAATTCAAGTAGGTCAATTCAAGAACTTAATTTTTTTATGCCCTACACCGTTATTCAAAACGCGATCGTCTTTACCGTAGATGACAAAGATACCATTCACGCTAACGGAACAATTATATTAGAAGGCGATCGCATTCATGCGGTTGGAAGTGATGATCTTCCCATTCCATCTGACGTGATACAAACGATTGATTGTCAGGGCAAAATGGCGGTGATTCCTGGCTTGATTGACGTTCATTCTCACTCCAGCTTTTTGCGAGGGGTGACCGAGAACTATCAGCTTTTGGAATGGCTACCTCGCTATCAGTTAGAGCATCGGGCCCTGACCGAAGATGACGCTTACTATGCAGCATTGCTCTGTTATCTAGAATCGCTTAAAGCGGGCACCACTTGCGTCATGGATATGTACCGCCATATGCACCGATGTGCGGATGCTGCGGGAGATTTGGGGCTGCGAGTTAATCTGGTTCCCTATGTGGCTGACATGCCTGGAAAAGACTTTTTTGAAACGTCAGACTCTAATCGCAAACTCATTGAAACGCATCACAATTCACAAAACGGTAAAATCCGAGTGTGGTTGGGACTAGAACACCTTTTTTACTGCTCAAAAGATGCTTTTGCGAAAGCGAAATTGTATGCAGACGAGTATGGAGTTGGAATTCACACCCACAGCAGCGAACAGATTGAAGAAGTTGAAGCCGTTGTTAAACACTTTGGTAAACGCCCGATCGCGCTCTTTCAGGAGTACGGAATTTTAGGAGAAAATACAGCGATCGCACACTGTGTCTGGCTTAACGAGGACGAGATCAAAGTTCTGGCAGATACGGGCACTTCAGTTGCTCACTGTCCTACGAGTAACGCAAAACTGGCGGGGGGAATTGCTCCAATTCTGGAAATGAAGCAGGCAGGCATCACCGTCGGACTGGGCACCGATGGCAACATTTCTAACAACAGTTTAGATATGTTTGAGGAAATGAAATTTGCATCACTTTTGCAAAAAGTCAAACGCTACGATGCGGCCGCCTTACCCGCTCCAGAAACGCTGAGAATGGCAACGATCGACGGCGCAAAGTTGCTTAAATTGGATCATGAAATTGGCTCAATCGAAGCAGGCAAAAAAGCTGATCTGGTACTGGTTAATTTATGGGAACCGAACCTGATGCCGATCGTGTGGGATGAACAAGACACAAACGTTTTGTGGAATCTAGTATACGCAGCGCGGGGATCAAACGTTCACACGGTGTTTGTGGATGGTGAAATCGTTGTGCAATCAGGAAAAAGTACGAAGACTAACGAGTCTGATGCACTTCAGGCGATCCAAAAGCAAACACTCGATCATATGCAGCGCAGAAAACCATTTAAGTCAACGCTAACGCCTGTGGTAGTGGGAGCAAGCTAACTCTTTAATGTGTTTTAGATTACATACACAACGTGTTGTGGAATACATTAAACTCAATGATCACTTCACTTCAATGATTCGTTTAGAAGTTTTGCTTTACCTATGTTACAAATAGTTTAAGTGAAATTGTAAACGGGTTGTTGAGCAAAATCGATCATGTCCACACTGTACGAAATGCTGGTTAAGGGCGGGCCGGTGATGATCCCTCTCGGTGGGTTGTCGATCGCAACGGTTGCCTGTACATTAGAGCGTGGACTCTTCTGGTTTAGAGTACTGCGAGGCGAAGATAAGACAGCCCATCAGGTGCTAGATGCGGCCCGCTATGACTGGGACAAAGCCAGAGAGATCGCTGAAAAGTCTCAGCACCTAGCGATCGCTCGATTTATGGTGGCCCCGCTCAAACTCAACCGACCCAGCCCCGAAACGCTGCACTTGGCGCTGGAGGCGGCGGCCGACCGCGAATTCATTCAGATGCGAAAGGGCGACAAACTGCTCGAAACGGTGGTGGGCATGGCTCCCCTGTTTGGGCTGCTCGGAACGGTCACCGGGCTGATCGTCACCTTTCTGAATCTGAAGATCGGCGGTGGCGCAAATATCGACACGACAAAGGCAGCCTTGGGGATTGCAGAAGCGCTTTTGACCACGGCGGCTGGGATGGTGGTCGCACTGATGGCGTTAGCGTCGTTTCGGATGTGTGTCACCCTGCAAGCCAGACAGGTCGATTATTTTTCAGAAATTGGCAGCGAGTTAGAACTGATTTATCGTCAAGTTTGGTATGAGCCGAGTGTGGATGATTACGCGATCGTCACCAATGGACATTCACAAGGGACGATCGACAGTCAACTCGTTGAGCAGTTAGCGACGCTAATCCACCAGATTGCTCGAAAGAATTGACGAACTAGTTTCGACCAGTTGAGTTAGCGTCCTCAAAACTTACTCAGAAGCCAGGAAGACAGCCCACGATCGACTCAATACCCGTAGGAGACGATCGACATGTATTCCAGTTATTTGAGCTTTGCGTTTGGGATGGTGGTTTTGTTGTTGATGGCGTTTGCGGGATTGCAGTGGTTACACATTCCGACAGGCAGTTTTTTGGATTGGGCGATCGGGGCGACGAGTTTTGGCTGGCTTTTGACGATCGTCACGGTGCCGTGGAATATTCACTTTGATGCCAAAGAAGCGCTGGCTGAGGCGACCCTTTCTACAGAAAATGGGATTGCGGTGGATGGTCGTCAGGTGGACTACATTCGGCTGGTGGCGAAGCGATCGCTCTGGGTCGTGATTGGGCTACATCTGCTGTCGGCGGCGGGATTGTATGGATTGGCGATCGCGGGCATCAGTTCGATTGGCTACGTTGCTTCGGGGGCGGCTCTGTTGTTGACGGTATTGCGTCCGGCTGTACGAACGTATCGATATTTTGCGACTCGCATTGCGATGCTACGTCAACAGTTTCAATATCCTCGTGAAGATGTGGTGGAGCTGCGCGGCCGATTTGTCCAACTTGAGGAAGCGGTCAGACGACTGGAAGCGGAACTGGATCGCGAAGACCCCCGCTCTTGGGCCACCGCGCAACAATCCCAATGGGAAGCCCTGCGACAAAATTTAACCACCATCGCCGCCAATCAAGAAGACTTGAGAGCCACCAATCAAGCAGATCACGATCGTCTTTCTCGTGAGGACAGACAAGCGATCGCCCAACTCAGCACCGATGGACTGTTTCTGGAACATGTAAGGGAGATTATTCGATTTTTTAAGGCAGCGTGAGCAGGGGTAGGGGTGTGGGGTGTGGGGTGTGGGGTTGGGAGGCAGAAGACCCAATAACGAAGCCAAAAAATTCATCGCTCAACGCTACCCCCTACCCCCTTCCTTAGATGGGTAACCGATCGATGTCTTTGTTTGCGCCGATGACGACGATCGCCGTTCCTTTGATAAGGGGGGTGCCGGGGTCGGGATTGATGACAAACTTGCTGTCTTGACTGAAGGCCAACACGCTTAGACCGTAGTGAGAACGGAGTCTGAGTTGGGAGATCGTCTTGCCGTCAAAGGTTTCGGGGACGATGACTTCGACGATGCTATTGTCGGGGTCAAGCTCAAATCGTTCTAAAATGCCGGGTTTGGTGAGCGATCGGGCCAGGTTGTAGCCCGCTTCGTGTTCTGGAAAAATGACGTGATCGGCACCGACTTTTTTGAGTAGCTTTTCATGAATCTCGGAGGAGGCTTTGGCGACCACATGGGGAACGCCACCTTCTTTAACGTTGAGCGTGGTGATGATGCTTTCTTGCACATAGTTGCCGATCGCCACAATCACCGTGTCTTGCTCAAAAATTCCGGCTTCTCGGAGGGCGGCAGGTTGGGTGGAGTCGATCTGTCGAGCGTGGGCAACGATGCGATCGCTCAAAGCCTGGTCAACTCTTTCGCGATCGGTATCGACTGCCAGCACTTCGTAGCCTTGATTGTGCAGGGTGGCACAGACCGCTCGCCCAAATCGCCCCAACCCAATGACGGCAAACTGTTTACTTTTGTGACCTGTCCGTAAGCTGTGAAAAAAGTTTAGCGAAGATAAGTTCACGAATCTGTTCCGTTAACACCTTGTTTTAACTTACCCGATCGCTGTCCCCATCTCTTTAACCGACCAGTAGATTTTCTTCGGGATAATGGACGAAACTGGGTTTTGGATCGCCCAGCAAGGCACCCATCAGCAGCAAAATGCCAACCCGCCCGATGTACATAGTGGCGATCAAGATTAGCTGACCCCAGACAGAGACGTTGGATGTCCCGATGGCAGACAATCCTACGGTGCCAAAGGCAGACACAACCTCAAACAAGATATGAATGAAGTCTAATTCGGGGTCAGTCAGGGTGATCAAGATGGTTGCGCCGATCACCGTTAAGGCAGAGCCGACTAAGACACCAATTGCTTTAAGAATTAACACGATCGGAATTTGACGATGATAAGAGAGTACCTCTTCTTTGCCTTGTAAAACGGCTTTTGTGCAGTCAATTAAGATGCGAAAGGTGGTTGTTTTGATGCCGCCTCCCGTCCCTCCTGGACTTGCGCCAACAAACATCAGGGCGATCGTAATAAATAGCCCAGCCGTGGTCATTTTGGTGATGTCGATCGTGTTGAAACCTGCCGTCCGAGGGGTGACTGACTGAAACCAGCTTGCCATGACTTTAGAACCCAAACTCAGTCCGCCCAGGGTTTGTGGATTACTGAACTCGGTAATAAAGAAAGCCAGCGTGCCGATCGAGAGTAAGAGTAGCGTGGTACTGGTCGCAATTTTGAAGTTGAGCGAAAAGCTGTGGGCTTTGATACTTCCAGAGAGGCGATCGCGCAGCCAAAAGTAGAGTTCCATGATGACCTGGTAGCCGATGCCACCAAAGATGATCAAGGTCGTGATGATGAGTCCCATGAAGGGAACGTTGACGTACTGAATCAAGTTATCTGAAAACAAGCTAAATCCAGCATTATTAAATGCATTAACACTGTGAAAGATTGAGAGCCAAAGCCCTTGATTAAATCCATATTGAGGCGCGAAGATCGTCAGTAGCAAAAAGACACCCGTCAGTTCAAAAATGAGGGTGGTGGCAATAATCGATCGTACTAGCATGGCCAGTCCTGACAAGCCCGGAATGTCTAAGGATTGTTGAATTGCTATTTTGTCTCGCAGTCCCAACCGCTTTCTAATCAGCAAAAGCAGGACGGTGGTAGCGGTCATGTAGCCCAGCCCCCCGACTTGCACCAGCAATACGATAAACAACTGCCCCCAAAAGCTGTAGTATTTGCCGACATCAACGACCGAAAGCCCCGTGACGCAAACGGCTGAGGTTGAGGTAAATAGAGCGGTGACTGGGGTACTCCAAGTGCCGCTGGTCAGAGAGAACGGCATCATCAACAAGAGTGCCCCTACAGTGATGACGGTCAGGAAGCCTAAACAAATGGTGCGCGAGACGGTCATAGTCGTGTCTGAGTGAAGAGAAGTTTTTTAGGTCATCTGCTCATTTTACGGGTCATGAGAGCAACTTCTCTATTGAGACTATTGACTGAGCAGGTTTACCAGGTCGGGTTTTTTCATCTTGGCGTATCCTGCCAGTTCTCGCTTCTTAGCCATCTTCTTTAACTCGCCAACGGTGAGGGTTTGCAGGATACCTGGATCTTTGATCACGTCTGGTAAGGGCTGCGGCGTTAAGTAAAAGATTTGCTTGAGCGCGTCTAGTTTTTTGCCTTTGGTGATGCCGCATTTGAGCGTGGCGATCGGGTCTAAGGTTTTCCAATACTGGCGAGGGGCTTCTTCGAGTCGGTTGGTAGCGCCTGCAAGTTTGATGCCTGTCAATCCGCTGCCAGGTTTTTCGATGAGATATTGCAGGGCTGCTTGAATGTCGTCTCTCGAAGCGGTAGAAAGATTGATTTGAGGAACGGCTTCTCTGGCGAGTGTTTTGGCGATCGTGGCTGTAGTCTCGCTATCATCTGCGATGATGCACCAGACTTTTTCTAATGCTGCGGCTTCTGCGACTGCGTAACCGAAACTATTGCCGATCACCTGGTAACGGTCTTTGTCTGTTTCTTTGACCACAATGGGGAGCCAGTTTCGTCCGCCTGCTGCTTTGAGTTGTTGGGCAGTTGCAGTGATCAAAAAATCTGATGCTTGAGTGCCTTCGCCGGGATCGATGTCATCCAGGTAGAGAGCCATGAGATTTCCGATGTCAGAGAAGGTCGTCATTGTAAGAAGTACTCCTTTGCGAGAGCTAAATAGTAGTCACGGGCGGTTTTGTCTCGGTAGGTCGCTGGAATGCGAGAGAAGGCAGCACTTGCAATGTTTGCGTAGCTGGGGACTTCAAAGATATGCAGATCTTTCTTAGAGTTGGTATACCGAGGGTAAAAGTAGGGCAGAAGATCAAACCCGTCTTTTTTGGCTTGCTTGAGAATGCTGGTGATCTCCTGTTGCGCCGCTGATATTTGAGGAGGGGTAGTCTTCTCACCGTTGAAGAAGATGGGAAGCGCGATCGGACTACCGTCATCTCTAACCTTTTGCGCTTCAGGAATGAACTCTTTGATTGCCAGTGCAGCGTTCTCCAAAGAAAATAGATTGTTGTGCTTTGTGGGCATCAAGACGACATCTGCGGCATAGATTGCCAATTGACTAAAGATCCGCCAGTTAGGAGGGGCATCTAGCAGAATGTAGTCGTATTCAGATTTCAACGGTTTTAGGATTCGTCCCAATCGATCGGGTTTGATTTGCTGACGCAGTTGCACTTCATCGATAAAGTCGCCATCTGTGGTTCCACCATTAGAAAATTTTCGGTCTGCGGCGATCACGTCAAACTCAAAGTCTCTACCTAAGTTTCTGTAGCTCACCGAAAACGGTTTGATTGCCGCTTGAAGATTGGCGCTTCGATTGGTCAGTGCTTCGTAAACCTCTCCTTCAATCAATCCCATTCCTAGAGAACTGGTGAGATCTTGTTGGTTAGGGTCACAGTCCACGACCAAAACCTTTTTTTCTAAAAGTGTGAGAATAGCCGCAAGATTGACTGTTGTGGTGTAACTACTCAGGCTTAAAACATCATAACGATTTGCGTCAAAGCACAGAAGTAG
>NZ_JBJPHU010000098.1:0-26417 GCF_052939515.1 Phormidesmis sp. 146-33 | reverse complement strand
ATTGTTTGTAAACCTGGTTCTACCCTCAATTAGAAAAGATTTGTCAGGCAGTCAGCTAATAGACCTGTTGGGAAATAGGAGATAATATTGAGCAGTTGCAAGGTGCCGTAGTAATGCTAAATCTGGAACACATTCTCAACCAAGACCGCTTGATGAGAGCGATGACAGGGCTAACTCTCAAAGCCTTCGAGGAACTGTTGCCCAGTTTTAGCCAAGCTTATGAGCAAAGCCTGGTAAAACCAGCAAGAGAACGCCAGCGTGCCCCCGGAGGAGGACGCAAGGCAACTTTGAGAAGCATGGCAGAGAAACTGTTTTACATCTTGCTGTACTGCAAATGCTATCCCACCTTCGATTTACTGAGTGTGCTGTTTAACTTTGAGCGCTCCTGTGCTTGGGACTGGGTGCACCGACTGTTGCCGATTTTGGAGACCAGCTTGGGCTACAAACAGGTGTTACCAGTACGACAGTTACGGAGCATGGCAGAGTTTGTGGAACGCTTTCCTGAGGTCAAGGAGGTGATTTTCGATGGGACTGAACGTCCGGTGCAACGTCCCAAAGACAAAGACAAGCAGAAGGAGCATTACTCCGGTAAAAAGAAGCGGCATACCCGCAAGCACATCACGGGCAGCACTCGAAAAAAGCGGGTGATCATCCTGAGCAAAGCCAGACCGGGCAAAATCCATGACAAACGACAATTGGATGAAGCAGATCTGGTGGGCAATATCCCCGATGAAGTTCCAGTGGAAGGAGATTTAGGGTTTCAGGGATTACAAAACGAGTTTGTCAACATTCACCTGCCTCATAAAAGGTCAAAAGGGAAGGAGTTGAGCGAACAGCAGAAACTGGAAAATCAAGAATTTAGTGCACAACGAGTCGCCTGTGAACATGCCCATGCAGGCATCAAGCGATATAACTCTGTGTCAGCAACTTATAGGAATCGTGTGCCTGATTGCGATGATCGCTTGATGTTGGTAGCAGCAGGCTTATGGAACTTCTATTTGGATGCTGCATAACTTGCTAGGAGATAGGAGCAATCCTGTTGTCGGGAAAACCGTTCTTATTACCCAACAAGTCTAATATGCTCTACAGACAGAAAGTTAGAGTTTCCGAAAAAATCAAATTGAAATTGAATTGGCTCGCTAATTCTTAATCCTCCATTACCTCAAAGACGATTTTGAATTCCACATCGGGCATTGTGCGGCGGAGAAACTGAAAATGTCCGTCTGCATCTGAGTAGCTGTAAAAACGATCGACCACAGCCCAGTTCTGTGTCGGCAACAAACGAACAAGCGCCCAATACTTCAGGCGGTCACGATAGCTCATAATAGAACTCATCTCCAATGAATAACGGAGTCAAAGCCAGCCTCTTACTTTTCCAGGGTTTCAGGCTGGCAATCACTCACTAAACACATTGTTTAAGCAAGTTGTTTATTTGTCAAGACTCTGCTTATGCGACGTGTCTGAACATTGCTATGCCAAAAAGACCGAATCCTAGACCCGAAGGGGAGGAGTCAGCCCTAAGAAAACTCAGAGAAGAATTGGAGATGAGTCAGGAAGATTTGGCTCGTGAGCTTGGTATTTCGCTGCAAACTGTGAGTCGATGGGAGTTGGGTAAGAATGTTCCGACCTTCACTGTCAAGCAGATGAAAGCGTTGGATCGGTTGTTGAAATCTATCGATAAATCCATCAGCGACTTACCCGACCAACTCTGAAGCCGATCGCTCCAATCGTTCGCATAAAAGTTTTCAATCAATACCGAGACTCCGTGAACAGTAGAATGTCACTATTCAGAACTACTATTTTTGTTAGAAGCTGCACAAAACTGAGGAATAACGGTTATGCCACTGATTACAACGGGCGGTCAACTGATTAAGGATTTAGAGAAATTTGGCGCGATCGCAGCCTACGTTCCCCTAGAAGGTGGGTTTGAAGGGCGCTATCGGCGGAGAATTCGCGCATCAGGCTACAGTTCGCTCAGCATTACAGCGAGAGGATTGGGCGATGTGGCAATGTATCTGACTGGCGTGCATGGCGTGCGTCCGCCTCATTTGGGCAAGAAGAGTTCTGGGTCTGGGGCAGCGGTTGGAGAAAGATATTTCATTCCCCCGGTCGTCAGCACTCAGATTGATAACCTACCTGCCAAATCCAAAGGGCTGCTCTTGTGGATCATTGAGGGACACATTCTCTCCAATCAGGAACTTGAATATTTGGCGAATTTGCCGACGATCGAGCCTCGCCTCAAAATTGTGATCGAAGTGGGCGGAGAACGTTACTTCCGTTGGGCACCGCTCAAAGATACGACCCCTTGCGGGTAACTCGAAGAGATCGCCGCTTAAGTCCACGCCTGAATCAGAATATCTCACTTCAAAATCCCACCTTTTCACGACACATTCAACGGTCAAAGAAAGGGTGGGATCATTCTGTAGTAAGAAATTTTGGCGATCGGGTCGTAATTTTCAAATTCGCGCATTAGCATAAAGGGGTGACTGATCTCCTACACCCCTTACGATCTCTAAGCGAAGGTCACTGGTTTAAGCTCATTTGTGGAGCGAGTTTCCAACACCTTCCAGCCATTCGGAGTCTGACGCTGGCATATGCCCTTGCGGGGGCTGACTGTATTGATGTCGCGGCTGACCCTGCAATCATTTCGACTGCGCGAGAAGCACTGGCAGTCGCAGGCGATCTTGCTGAAATGGCGAAACAAAAAGGCTTTGCGGCAGGAAACTCACCCTGGCTGATGGTGAGCCTAAATGATGGCGAAGACCCGCACTTCAGGAAAGCAGAGTTTCAAGTGGCGAATTGTCTGAATGATTGCCCAAAACCCTGTGAAACCGTTTGTCCGGCTGAGGCGATCGTCTTTCAAAACCAGTTCTCCGGTGTGGTCGATGCGCTTTGTTATGGCTGTGGTCGCTGTATTCCCATTTGTCCGATTCAAAATATTTCTGCCCGATCGTACGTCTACACTCCGGAAGTCATTTCGCCTCTGATTTTGCAGGCGGGTGTGGATGCGATCGAGATTCATACTCAGATTGGACGGTTAGAAGATTTCAAACGACTGTGGAAAGCAATTTCTCCCCAGATTCATCATCTCAAGCTTCTAGCAATTAGCTGCCCGGATGGGGAGGGTTTGATTGATTATTTGTGGGCCTTGCATGAAGTCATTGCGCCTTTGCCCTGTGCGCTAATTTGGCAAACAGACGGTCGGCCGATGAGTGGCGATATTGGAGATGGGGCGACGCGAGCCTGCATCAAACTGGGTCAAAAAGTTCTTGCTGCCAATCTGCCGGGATATGTGCAACTGGCGGGCGGCACGAATGCTCACACGGTTCCTAAGCTGAAAACTTTAGAGCGATCGCCAGATAAAAATGGTACAATTGTACTAAGAAAGATTTCAGGGATTGCCTACGGAAGCTATGCGCGGAGCCTGTTACTACCCGTTCTCAACCAACTCGAAGTCATGGAAACTGCTCAAGTAGATTTTGCCAGCGTTCGTCAACACAGCGGAGTTTTGGGAACTGCTTCTGCGATCGACCGTGAGGGTTTTACACGGATGCGATCGGCTACCCGGCTCGAAGCGACTCCTGACCTTCTCTGGCAAGCCGTTGAGTTAGCGCACACCTTGATTTCCCCGCTCAAATCGTCTGTTCAAAAAAAATGATCCCTTCTTAATCATTCAAGTGCTTCACGATACATCTATTCACGGCAAAAATTCCTTACGCTAACTCACAGGCTGTTTTGCTGTTCTCTTTCTCAAGCTGTTTCACATACTGTCATGGTGAATCATCGCAACTTACACTCCTCCGATACGGTCAGTTCTGAATCTTTGGATCACGCCTCACCGTCTGCCAACGGGTATCCGTCACCCGCTCTCACAGACCCCTCTAAAAGCCCCTTTGCGGAAACCATGCAAACTGACGATCTTGAAAAGCTTTTAAGCATTCTGCCGGATCAGATTCGTGAGCAACTAGACCACCATCCTCAGCGAGACAGCCTGGTAGAAGTTGTGATGGATCTCGGTCGTCGCCCCGAAGCTCGATTTCCTGGCAAGGCAGAATATTTGTCTGAAACGCTGATCTCTCAGGGCGATCTAAATGAAAGCATTGCCAGAGTTGGAGATTTTGGTGGAGACAATCGCGCGGGCATTGAGCGAACTTTACATAGAATCAGCGCTATCCGCAATCGGCGCGGCGAAGTGATTGGTCTGACCTGTCGGGTGGGTCGAGCCGTGTTTGGCACGATCGGCATGATTCGTGATCTGGTGGAAAGTGGGCGATCAATTCTCATGTTGGGTCGTCCTGGAGTGGGCAAAACTACTGCCCTGAGAGAAATTGCCCGCGTTCTGGCTGACGAGTTAGAAAAGCGAGTGGTAATCATTGACACGTCTAACGAAATTGCGGGCGATGGCGATGTGCCCCATCCAGCGATCGGTCGTGCCCGTAGAATGCAAGTGTCGCGTCCTGAACTTCAGCATCAGGTGATGATCGAAGCGGTTGAAAACCACATGCCTGAAGTGATTGTGATCGACGAGATCGGCACTGAATTAGAAGCGCTGGCCGCCAGAACGATCGCAGAACGAGGCGTTCAACTTGTCGGTACGGCCCACGGCAATCGTCTCGATAATCTGGTTAAGAACCCGACCCTCTCGGATCTCATTGGCGGCATTCAATCCGTGACGTTGGGAGACGAAGAAGCGAGACGGCGCGGCAGTCAAAAAAGTGTTTTGGAACGCAAAGCCCCGCCCACCTTTGATATCGCAGTCGAAATGACCGAGCGGCAAAAATGGGTAGTGCATGAACATGTTGCGGAGACGATCGATAGCATTCTCCGAGGCAGACAGCCCACACCAGAAGTCAGAACGGTGAACCCAGACGGCAGCGTCACGGTTACTCATGAGTTGCCTACCGTTCCAGAAGTGCCTGCGGCTCGATCAAAAAATGGCGTTCGCAACAATCCGCTTTCGTTAGCGCCCAATCCGCAGGAAGGGTTTTTTACGCCTCCGATTCAAGGACGCGGCTGGCGATCATCGGGCAAGCTAAAACCGATCGCAACTCCCACCGCCGAGCAGCAAACCTTTGAGCAACTGCTGAATGCTTCTCTCAATCAGGTTGACTATCAGAGAACTGATCTGGCTGAGATGCAGTCTGAGGAAGGCGTTTATATTCCCGGCCCTAACGGTGAAGAATTGCCGCTGCATATCTATCCTTATGGGGTCAGTCGTCATCAGTTGGATCAGGTGATTCGGACGCTGAACTTGCCGATCGTCCTCACCAAAGATATCGACAATGCGGATGCGGTTCTGGCTCTGCGATCGCACGTCAAAAACCACTCAAAGCTGCGCCACCTGGCAAAATCGCGTCAAGTTCCCATTCACACGCTCAAAGCTAGCAGCATTCCTCAAATCGCCCACTCGCTGCGACGCTTGTTAAACATGGACGACCCGGCCCTTCCTGATGAAGCAGAACTCAATCTGTTGGCGCGGGGAGATAGTGAAGATGAAATCGAGGCCTTAGAAGAGGCCAGACTGGCGGTTGAGCAGATTGTGATTCCCAAAGGTCAGCCGGTCGAACTGTTGCCGCGCTCGGGAATCGTTCGCAAGATGCAGCATGAGCTAGTCGAACACTATCACCTAAACTCGCGCAGCTTTGGAGAAGAACCCAACCGTCGGCTGCGAATCTACCCGGCTTGATGTTTTGAGTGTTGGGTTTTAATTCAAGCAAGTCGCTGTTAGACTCAAAATTCTGGCAGGCTGTTCAGCCAATTAAAACTCATCACTCAAATTTTTTCTTCCCATGCTTGAGTTCATTCGATCTGATCTCTCCCAACTTGCTGCCTACACTCAACATACAGGCGATGCTCACCTGCCCGAAGCCCTCGATCGCTTGGATGTAAATGAGAGTCCGTTTGATTTACCCGATGAGTTAAAACAAAAACTCGGCTGGATGTATCAACAAATTGAAAATAACCGCTATCCCGATGGTGGCTATGAGGGACTGAAAGACGCGATCGCAGAATATGTCAATGAGTCTAGCAGCGCTGTGACTTGGGAGAACATTTCGATCGGCAATGGTTCCGATGAGTTGATTCGCTCTCTGTTGATTGCCACCTGTCTGAGGGGCGAAGGGTCGATTTTAGTCGCTGATCCCACGTTTTCAATGTATGGAATTTTGGCGCGGACGTTGGGAATTGCGGTCACGACAATCGGACGTACCCAAACCTTTGCAATGGACTTGACGGCGGCTGAGGAGGCGGTTAGCAAGGCACTCAATTCCAAAGGAACTGCTTCCTCAACTCCTCCCATTCGCGTAGTTTTTGTCGTCCATCCCAACTCGCCTACTGGAAACGCGCTCACAGAGACAGAATTGGACTGGCTACGGAGCCTACCGCAAAGTATTCTCGTTGTGGTTGACGAAGCTTATTTTGAATTTAGTCAGACTACGGTAGCGAGTGAGTTGTCACAGCGTCCAAATTGGGTGATTTTGAGAACCTTTTCAAAGGCGTTTCGGCTAGCGGCGCATCGAGTTGGATATGCGATCGCGCATCCTGATCTGATTGCAGCCCTGGAAAAAGTTCGTCTGCCTTACAATCTGCCCGGTTTTTCGCAAGCGGCGGCGTCGGTGGCGATCGCTCATCGGCAAACGCTCCTCTCTACGATTCCGCTGATTCTTGCAGAACGAACTCGTCTCAGTCAAGCGCTTTCCCAACATCCATACCTTCAGATCTGGAATAGTGACGCTAACTTTGTCTATCTGCGTCTCAAAGAGACCGGAGATTCTGCTCAAATGGCAGCAATTTGCCAAACTCTCAAGGCTCAAGGCACCCTAATTCGGCATACAGGCGGCGGATTGCGAATCACAGTTGGAACGCCTTTAGAAAACCAAAGAACACTCGATCGTTTTGCCGCCCTGGGTTACTAATTTCTCGTTTTATCCTCATCCAAACTGCTAGGACTATGGCGCGCGGCATAGATTGTGTGAGGTAATACTCCGACGAGTAGCGCAAAAGCTTCGTCTGGAAGTTGAGCCGTCGTTTCTGCGCCAAAATAGTTCTCAAACTGATTCAAAATCATCTGGGCGCGTTGCAGCGGTGCCGGGTTATCGGTCAACTGCTGGGTTAGCTTGATCCATTGCCGCCGAATTAGATAAGCTTTTTGTCGATCGTCCTGCTCTCTGGGGTCAACCAGTGACAGATCCCCCACGGGCAAAATTCCTTCACAATCTAAATCAAAAAAGCTGCCAACCGCTGCGCCTGGCCCCGCAAACTCAGCATGAAATCGCTTATAGATAATTAGCCCGTTTCGCCTACGGCTATTGACTATCAGCAATTTTCCACTCTTTAGCTGGTTCAAAGAAATATCAGACACGCTCGACTGTTCAATAACGTCCTGATAACAGTTCAGGCTCTCGTTTTTCATACCGCTAGAAGCCTTGAGAGCTATTGACACGGCTATGTCACATAGAGGAGCAAAAATCTATCCAGCACTGCGATCTCTTCGAGTTACCCACAGGGGGGCAAGTGATCGGACAACTTACAACCTATCTCAACCCAACTTGGTTTGTTGGACGCGCACACCCAGGAGCACTATAGGCTATCAAAATTCCTTCAGAAACCGTACTAGAAACCAGATTGCATTCCCGTACTTTTACTGACTCCTTAGTTAAGCTTAAATGACGGAGGAACTTACTGTGTAATCGCAACTTGAGCCTTGCCACTACATTCTAGGGTAGTGACCCCAGATCAGGAGATTTTGAGAAGCAATAACTTTGAAGTAGGGATGAAGATTGTGCAGGGCGTTTGAGAAATCCCCAGCAAAGGCTTCATGAAGCTAGATGTAAATTCTGAGAAATCATGATCGTAAGCCCATTTAAACTCACAGTCATAGCAGCTTGCGATCTCGTAAATTCTTATGCAGGAAGAGTCTTCGCGGCTGACCAAACCACCAAAAGCTCCAGCTTGGATCAGCGTCTTCTACCCGGTAGTCACTTTTAAAATAAAGCTGTCGCGCCTGGTGATTATTTTCAAGAACATGCAGATAAATGTCTTGAAATCCCCATGCTAAAACTGCGCGATCGCAGGCCGCCAATAGCTGTCGAGCCACTCCCTTACGCCGACTCTCTGGATGCACTGCCAGATTTGATAAGTAAGCATATTGAGACGTGCGCGGCTGCCACGGATTTGCAGAGCGTAGACCAATCTCCACCGTGCCAACGTGATAGCCCTCCTGTCCTTCACTAGCGCAATCGAGAGCAACCAGGCAGAGGTAATGGGAAGGAGCCGACTTTAGCCGATTCCGCAAGTCTTCATAGATTCCCATTCTCATGATTGGGATCAACCAGCGCATAAAGTCAGGCTGCAAATGAAAGCTTTCTGCCAGAATGCCCGAAATCTCAGCCAGATCTTGCGGCTGGACAGCACGAATGACAAACCGTGAAGATGAAGATTGCCCTGAAGGGTCTTTTTCGCGAGATGAAGGGATAGTCACAACCAACTCAAATCGGCGCAGTATTGGAATTATCCTAAATCAGGTTGAGCAGAAACGTTAATCCGCCCTTTTGACTTTAAGCAAAAAAAGACCTGCCTAGCCAAGATTTCAGACGCTAGACAGGCAGTGCAAATGAAACAAACTCAGTTATTTACCAATGCGAGGCGGCTCCCGAAAGGCGATCGCAAAGAACAAAACGCCGATCGCGAGGGCAATAATCAAAATGTAAGCAACGCTTTCCATAATCGAAGCTCCTGGCTACCTATTTAATGGTTAATACTGGACAGAAAACAGGCTTGGCCGTTCATGAAACTCATATCCTGACCAAACCTGTCTCTTTCACAAACCTAAATTTGCTCTTGTCGGCGAGTAGATTTGTCTCCCAACTTCTGGAAGAAGCCCCACTCGACTTGTTCTTCGGCAAGGTCGGGGTCAATCCCAGCAAACACATCCCGGAAGATGGTGCGAGAACCGTGCCAGATGTGCCCAAAGAAGAACAATAAAGCAAAGACCGCATGTCCAAAGGTAAACCATCCTCTAGGACTGGTGCGGAAAACCCCATCAGAGTTCAAGGTTTCACGATCGAATTGGAAGGGTTCGCCCAATTGAGAAGCCCGTGCATAGCGCTTCACGACTGCGGGGTCAGAGAAGGTTTGACCATTTAAAGCGCCTCCGTAGAAGGTCGCGGTCACACCAGCTTGCTCAAAGCTGTACTTTGATTCAGCCTTACGGAACGGAATATCAGCCCGAACTACGCCGTCTGCGTCCGTTAAGACGATCGGGAAGTTCTCAAAGAAGTTAGGCAAGCGACGCACAAAAAGCTCTCTGCCTTCGCTGTCTTTGAAGATGGGGTGACCTAACCAGGATTGAGCAATCCCGTCGCCTTTGTTCATCTGACCTGTACGGAACAATCCTCCCTTGGCAGGGCTGTTACCCACATAGTCATAAAACGCCAGCTTGTCAGGAATCCCTTGCCAGGCAGTTTCTTCGCTTACGCCGTCCGCAACTTGGGTTTGAACGCGCCGATTGATCTCCTGTCTAAAGTAGCCACTATCCCATTGATAACGGGTTGGCCCAAACAGTTCGATCGGAGTCGTCGCATTTCCGTACCACATGGTGCCCGCTACAATAAATGCAGCAAAGAACACCGCAGCAATACTGCTCGACAGCACCGTTTCGATGTTCCCCATTCTCAGCGCTTTGTAGAGTCGCTCAGGAGGACGCACGCTGAGGTGGAACAGACCTGCAATGATGCCGACAATCCCCGCTGCGATATGGTGAGCCACAACACCGCCAGGATTGAATGGATTAAAGCCGGCCGGCCCCCATTCAGGCGCAACGGGCTGAATGCTTCCAGTTAAACCAAAAGGATCAGACACCCACATCCCAGGGCCAAATAGCCCAGTTAGGTGAAATGCCCCAAACCCAAAGCAAAGTAACCCAGACAAAAACAAGTGAATCCCAAACATTTTGGGCAAATCCAAAGCGGGTTCGCCTGTGCGGGGATCTCTAAATAGTTCTAAATCCCAATAAACCCAGTGCCAGCAAGCTGCTAAAAACAGCAGACCTGACAGCACAATGTGAGCGATCGCAACGCCTTCAAACGACCAAAAGCCAGGATCAACCGCCGTCTCACCTGTGATGCTCCAGCCGCCCCAAGAAGAAGTCACGCCTAGACGCGCCATGAAGGGCAACACGAACATGCCTTGCCGCCACATGGGGTTGAGCACTGGGTCGCTAGGATCAAAGATCGCTAGTTCGTACAGCGCCATCGAACCCGCCCAGCCTGCAACCAGAGCGGTGTGCATCAGGTGAGTTGCGATCAACCGTCCCGGATCATTAATCAAGACGGTATGGACTCGATACCAGGGTAGTCCCATTGACTACGCTCCTCCTCTAAATTGTGTCTACTGCAACGCTTCTTTCAGCATTTTGTTAAAGTGCCAGTTACTGGTAAATTTACCAGAGTTTAGGGCGACTTCTAACTTGTAATTCACGCCCTCAGCCCCTCTTATCAGAAGAGCATGAATCATTTGACAAGGCGATCGTAAAAATGAAAGTGTATAAAGAAGTGTAACCAGTGTTAGAGCCTATTGCAAGCAGATTAGAAATCTCTGAACCGTGGATGGGAATTGAACCTCAGCTTCTTAATATTTGTTCATCTTTGTCAACAATAAGTTACAACTTAAATAGCAGCTTCTTTACTCGGTTTACACACCATACTCTTCCAAAAGGTTAAAGCTATGCAGCCAACAGATCAGGATCTCCAATCCGTGGATGAGATTCAGCCCGCTATCGCTGAGGAGGCTTCAGAGCCTGTCAAATCAACGTTTAAATCCGCCAGCATTCAGTTCATAAAAGAGAACAAAGAAGTCATGGCAGCGGATGGCGCAAATCTGCGAATCAAGGCGATCGAGCATGGTATTGATCTCTACACCTTTAAGGGCAAGCTGGTTAACTGTGGTGGCTATGGTCAGTGTGGCACCTGCGTTGTTGAGGTGGTCGAAGGTCTAGAAAACCTCTCGCCTCGCACAGACTTTGAGGCCCGAAAACTCGAGAAAAAGCCCGAAACCTATCGACTGGCTTGTCAGGCAACCGTACACGGCGCTGTGAGCGTTAAAACCAAGCCTTAGTGTTATTCTAAGAGGTGTCACTGCCGAGATTTAGATAGGGATAGAGTTTATGCAAGTCAACGATTTGGGATTTATCGCAAGCATTCTATTCGTCCTGGTGCCGAGTGTTTTTCTGCTGATTCTTTACATCCAAACGGCAAGTCGTCAGCCGAACGATTAATTCTCGTCTCACTGACCAAGGCTGTTTTAAGGAGCGCTGGAGACTTGAGTTCTTCAGCGCTTTTTGATGGAAATGTTTATGAGAGAGTGAACCGCCTTGTTAAGGTAAGTTAAGAATTTGTCTCAGATTCTCGATCGCCCTCCGCCTGTCCATCCGACTCCTCTTCCTGGAGCACATTGTTCAAAAAAGCGTGCAGTCTCATGCGGTGAATGTACGGCCAGCCGCCCTGAGCTTCGATATCCTTGAGAAGTGAATAGAGCGCTCGACGATTGTTGGGCAGAGATTCTTGAAACAGCCCCTCACAGATTTCTCGGTGTAACCCTTCCAGCACTCTTAACAGCGCCAAAAGCTCCAGGCTATCCCCTTGGGCCATCTGGGCCAATTCTCTAATTTGGCTGGTAACTTGCTGAAGCTCAGAAGGCACCTGTGACTCAAACGCCTGATCCCGTTCCATTTAGTCTTACCTCTAAAAATATTTTGCCAATCTGGTGTGGCGTTACAAACACTTAACAGCTTAATCAGGTGTGGTTCGTTTGTTTGCTGAATCGTCCCTAAGTTCCTGCAAATCTTGCCGATTTTCTGCAAACTCATCTCCAGTCGTTTCTGGATTATTAAAAAGTTTACTAAAGTCTGTAAAATGCTATGAGAGGTTCTGCCTGAGCTAATCCAGAGCTTATAGTAATTTCGATGCGACCTGGCAGCAGTTCACTGAGTTCTGGTAGCAGTGCTGATCAGCGACTAGCCCCGAATTGTGATAACAGGATTTTTACACTGACTACTTTGAGGTTGACCATGAGGTATCGCGCTTTACTCGTCACACTTTTGGCACTGTGCCTGAGTGTATTAACCGCTTGCAGTGAGGCCCCGGCCGCCAGCACTGAAGCCCTGACCTACGACCAAATCAGAGGGACTGGTCTAGCCAATAGCTGCCCTCAGCTAGAAGAAACTTCGCGGGGAGCGATCGCGCTTGACAGCAGCAAGTCCTACAGCCTTACAAGTCTGTGCTTACAGCCCACTAGTTTCTTTGTGAAAGAAGAATCGGCAAACAAGCGTAAAGAAGCTGAATTTGTTCCAACTAAGGTGATGACTCGCTACACCTCGTCGATCGATGCGGTGTCTGGCAGCCTAAAGCTGAATTCAGATGGCAGTTTGACCTTTAAGGAAGAAGATGGCCTTGACTTTCAGGCGATTACCGTTCAACTCCCCGGCGGAGAGCGGGTTCCTTTCTTGTTTACCATCAAAAGATTGGTTGCCAACAGTCAGCCTGGTCAAAGCAGCATTACGACTTCGACTGACCTCGTAGGGGAGTTTGAGGTTCCTTCTTATCGGACTTCTAACTTCTTAGATCCCAAAGGTCGTGGTTTGACCACAGGATACGACAATGCGGTTGGCCTGCCTTCTCAAGCTGACGCTGAAGAACTGAGAAAGGAGAACGTCAAGCAGTTTCAGCTAGACAAAGGCAAGATTGCTCTGAGCGTTGCTAAAATTGACAGCTCTACGGGCGAAATTGCTGGAACGTTTGAAAGTGAACAGCCCTCTGACACAGATATGGGGTCTAAGGCTGCCAGCGATGTGAAGATTCGAGGACTGTTCTACGCACGGGTTGCACCAGCGGATCTTTAACAGCTTGCTTTAAGCTAGAAGGAAAAACGAAGGGGGGCGATCGCGCCCCTTTTTTTGCAAGCTTTTTTCATCAAAAATTCATCTCACGATTCTCTCCTAAAAGTTAAACTGGTTAGTCAATTCAAGAATCAATTTCTTCACTCAAAAGATGTAGCAAGATTTAAAGACCGCCTAAAAATAGTTTCAGTAGAAATTCAGTTGTAAGTAATTAATCTAGAGAATAAGTTTGATTTGTTACTTAACGAACGAAGTTAGCTGGCGTTAGAAATCACCTGCCTGTTTGTTGGATTAAAGTTGAAAAAATTCGCCACTTCACCAGGATAGATCTTTTAATTTTTTCTAAATTCCTGTAGCCTTCTGAAAGTAATGCTTGGGATCACAGCAGTTTTTGAATAAATCTCAGAACTGAGTCAGCACGTTTAGTAATCTGCTCTACCAACTGAATCTTCGTCATGTCGAACCTAGTCACAAGTGAATTGAGGAGTGAAAGCTTACAGCTATTACGGGAGTTTCAGAAGTCGCCGTCTTCTCAGACTCGTAACCAACTGGTCGAGCTTAATTTTGGATTGGTTAGAAAAGAAGCTCATCATTGGATTCACCAATGCACCGAGAGTTATGAAGACTTGCTGCAAGTTGGCTGTATTGGGTTGATTAGAGCGATCGAGCGTTTTGATATGTCGAAGGGTCACGCCTTTAGTTCTTTCGCCATTCCCTACATTCGGGGTGAAATTCAACATTATCTACGTGACAAAAGTCCTTCGGTTCGCATTCCTCGTCGCTGGCAGGCGCTTCAACGCCAAGCAGTCTGGGTCGCACGTGACCTACATGGAAAACTGCGCCGCAACCCAACGGATGCTGAGGTGGCTAATGCTTTAGAGATCTCTCTACCAGAGTGGCAGGAAATTAAATTAGCTTGCCAGAATCGATCGCTGCTTAGTTTAGACGCTCCGGTTGGAGATGAAGAAAACGGCACCGCTTCGCTAGGTGACATGGTGCCAGACCATCAGTATCGAAGCTTTCAACTTGCTCAAGAAGATCAAATTCGTCTACAACAGGCGCTTGTGCAGCTAGAAAAGCGAACTCAGCAGATTTTAGAGTTTGTTTTCCTTTACGATTTGACGCAAAAAGAAACGGCTGAACGATTGGGAATCAGTGCTGTAACGGTTTCTCGGCGCGTCAAAAAGGGGTTGGAGTCTCTGCAAAAACTCATGGTTGGCGGCGACGATTAGAACAAGGAAGGTGAGAGTCCGACAAGGTTAGTCTCTTGCCTTCTCCTCAAAGACTTCTGTTACTTCTGTTCTAGAAGTCCATCATGCTACCCCAATTGAAGCTGCTTAATGGCCATTTCAACTCGTTGCCCGATCGCTTCCCAAGAATACTGATCTCGCACTAATTCGTAGGCGGACTGTGCTAACTGTTGACCCAGTTCAGGATTTGACCAAAGTTGATCAATCGCCGCTACCATACTTTCTGGATCGTCAGCGATCAGCAGGTGTTGATTGGCGATCGCGTCTAAGCCTTCTGCCCCTTTGCGAGTACTGACGACGGGACATCCTGCCGCAAACGCCTCCAAAATCTTTAAACGAGTACCCCCGCCCTGCCGCAACGGCACCACCATCAGGCTGGCTGCACCGAGATAAGGACGCACATCAGGAACTTTGCCCGTGACAATGATATTTGGATTTTGCTTTGCCGCTTCCTGCATTCGTTCGGTAGGTCGATGGCCAACTAGCAGTAGGCAGCAATCTGGATAAATCTTCTGAACTTCTGGATAAATTGAATCTAGTAGCCAATCAACCGCAGCCACATTAGGCGGGTAGGACAACTGCCCTAAAAACAAGATGCTTTGCGGTACATCGTTTAGCGTTTTTGGAATCTCTAACTCGCCCGATCGCGCCGCTGCATAAAATTCAACATCGACACCATTGGGTACAATTTTGGTCTCAGCGATCTCCCGATACAAAGATTGCAGCAGATCTGCGTCTCGCTGACTACAAGCCCATACCTGATTGACTCGACGGCAAAAGTCTTGCTCGATCGCTTTGATCTGAGGCAATTGCCGCTTTACCTTAAGTTGAGTTCGCAGGTCTGCTTTTTCCTGAAATTTTTCGGTGAAGAGGGGCGCTTCAACGTTGTGTTCGACCAGAATTGTCCGACAGTTGTGTCGCTCAACAATCGGAAGGTATCGATACATCCAGATCTCCTCAAAAATCACGAGATTTGGCTGAAAGCGAGTCAGCAGTTCGTCGAATTGTTGTCCAGCCGCATCAGCATAAACCCAATCGGCGTTGGGATGACCTTTGGGACGAAGCCACCAGACTTTGCGCTGAAGTTGTTCAAGGGGTGATCGAGGGCGCTCAACATTGTAGTGTTCCCAGACATCTACTTTTGGCAAAGAGTTTTGCTTCGGTTCCCATCGGCAAGCAGTAAACACGGCCACAGCTCCTAGATTGACCATAATATTGATGTTTTGCCAGATGCGAAGTGACAAACCGCTCACAGGGGGATACGGAGGATCACGGACAACGAAGAGAGTTTTTAGGGGAATTGTATTCACAGCAGTGAGCCTCCAACGATCGCGATATGAGAATTACTCGCTTAGTATGGACAGGGTTGTAGGCAAAGCTGCGAATATTGAACTTAGACTAGATAAAGAATCATTTCGATCGAAAGCTCACGATTGCAGCGCTTGCAAATCTTTAGACAGGACTTGTCCCCACTTTGCCGCCAGACTGATTTGAGTAAAGGGCACTTGAATAGAGTTGCCTTCAGCTAGAACGAATTCTAGAGCGATCGCTTTTCCTTTTTGGGGCGGGATGTTCACATCGATTAACTGTCCATCTACCCGCAAGTAAATTTCCTGAACATCTTTGAGAGAAAACGTTTTCAGATCAGCGGGTTCTTGTCGAGTCGGCTTTCCCCAAGTCAAGTCGCTGCCATTTTGCCCCAACACTGCATAGAGATCATATTTAGCCCGCTGAAATTTGTCGGCCCAGATCCGATAGGCCTCTACTTTCTGATACTCGGTGCGCCCTGCCCAAGCCAATCCGATAAATAAAGCAAGCAAGGGCAACCAGAGAAGTCCACGTTCCATAAAAATCTTGAGTGGGAGGTCGTCCTTCATCCTATCGAGATTGTGAAGAACTGTGCGATCGTCCCCTCTGCATCCCTCGATTTATCTAACCTCTTAACTCAAAACTCTCTCCTCTGAGCTATCTTTGATCAAACACGACCACAGATAGGTGTCATGAGAAAGCTACTCATTTTGGGCTTGTCGTTTTTTGTGGGATTGGGTTGGTCGATCGCCACGTTTCAAGGATTGGCTGCACAAGGAACCTACGATCGGATCGTTCTGGACTTTCGAGAAGAAGTGGGGTCAGCGCAGATCGAAAATCAGATCCAGGCGATCACTCAACAGTTCAACGTTCAGCCCAGTCTGAATAGTCAATTCTCAGAAGCTGATCACCTCTACACGGTCAAGGGCGACCAGAAGCTGCTCAATGCTCTAAAGCGCTCTAAAGTTGCCAAGTACACTGAATATATTGAGCCAGATTACGTCTACAGCATTCCTGAGCCGAAAAACTTTGAGAAAGTCGGCAAAAATTTTCAACCGATTCAACCGACCACTCAGGCACCTAACGATCCGCTCTACAGCCAACAGTGGAATTTGCACAGCCTGGGAGTTGAAACCAGTTGGCAAGAAACCAAGGGCAGTGGGGCGACGGTTGCGGTGATTGATACTGGCATTTCTCAAGTGCCCGATCTCAAGGAGACCAGGTTTGCGGACGGATACGATTTTGTCAACGACCAAACGGATGCCAGCGATGACAATGGGCATGGAACCCACGTTGCAGGCACGATCGCTCAATCGACCAACAATGGATTTGGCGTTGCGGGAATTGCTTACGAAGCGACGTTGATGCCACTAAAAGTTTTGAGTGCGGGAGGCGGCGGGACGGTTGCAGACATTGCCGAAGCGATCAGGTTTGCGGCCGATCATGGGGCTGATGTGGTCAACATGAGTTTGGGCGGTGGCGGAGAAAGTTTGGTGATGCAGGAAGCAATCGACTATGCCCACAAAAAGGGCGTGGTGATCATTGGGGCGGCTGGCAATGCTGCTCAAAATTCTGCCTCTTATCCAGCCCGCTATCCTCATGTGATCGGCGTAGCTGCGCTGGATGCATCAGGACAAAAAGCTCCCTATTCTAACTTTGGCGCAGGGGTGAATATTTCTGCTCCGGGTGGCTCCACGGCTGGGGAGAATGAAGCGGGTGGAATTTTGCAGAATACGATCGACCCTTCTACCGGAGAATCTATCTTTGCGGCTTATCAAGGGACGAGCATGGCGGCTCCTCACGTCGCTGGCGTTGCGGCTCTGGTCAAAGCAGCCGGAGTCAAAGATGCAGATGAGGTTGCAGAGGTTCTAATTCAGTCAGCCAGAAAGGTACAGGATGATGAATTAAACCACTTTGGAGCAGGCAAGTTAGACGCGGCGGCGGCGGTGAAGCTGGCCCTCAAAGGCAAAATTACCTTCAACGATTTCTTCCGGTGGCTGCGGGACAATGGCTATCTCAACCCTCGGTTTTGGATCGATGGCGGCGTGATCGCGCTAGGGCCCAAAGTTCTCATGATGTTGGGGTCTTATCTGCTGGCGTTCTTTTTGAGAAACTACTTTCCGTTTACCTGGAGTTGGTCGATGGCGAGTGGGCTGGTGGCTGGGAGTTCGGGGCTGTTCTTTCTCAAAGGCTTTTACCTGTTCGATGCGCCTCAATTTCCGATGCGGATTCTCGGTAGCTCTCTGCCGGAGTTGGGGAGCGCAGTTCAGGGTAGTGGTGTGTTGAACCCGATTACCGCGAGTGTGCTGATTCCTTTAGGTCTGGTGGTTTTGCTCTTGGGTCATGCTCAGTGGAAATGGTTTGCGATCGGCTCCACGTTGGGCGTTTCTGCTTGTCTTGCGGTGAGTGCGGCGATCGATCCTCAATTGCTGTGGCTGGGAGATGGGCTGATCGCTCGTCTGTTTCTGGTCGTCAATGCTCTGTTATGTTTTGGATTAGCCCGTCTTGCCAGTAAACCAGCGGAGAGATTTTCATGAGCATCACCATCAAAGGCACCATCGATCGCAAAGGATTTGGTACAGGCACCTGGGCGATCGATGCTGAAGAAGGGCAAACTTACGAACTGCACAAGCCACCCAAGGACATTCAAAAGGCGGGTCTAAAGGTGAAGGTTGAGGGAGACATTCGGGAGGATGTAATGACGATCGCGATGATTGGCCCTGTTTTGGAAGTGAAGAAGTTTGAGCTAATTGGATGACTCTGTGAGGGTTATCAATCCTTTCGCCCCCTAAATCCCCCAATTTTGGGGGACTTTGATTTTAGAAGGTTCTAGTGCTGAAGTAGAGAATAGAGTCCCGTTTGAAAATGCCCCGTTCAGATCTTCATCTCAAGAAGGGAGGGCGGCGAATATCAGAGGGTTTGGTTTTGACCACTTCACCGATAAAGCGTTTGAGTGCCTTCTCTCGATTTTTCATAAAGGCTGCCCAAAAGCCAGGGTGAAACTCTTCCATCGTCTTGGCCAACGCCCAAACGTCTACAGCCAGGATGTTATACAGTGTTTCGTCCTCTTTTCTGAGTGATGTAATTTGATCAGACACCGAACCTTTTTGGGAAACTCGATGACCTTCGTTATTCAACACGGGGGAAAGCTCCAGTCTAGAGATGAGTCAAAGATCATACCGAACACTCTTCGTCCATCATAGTCATTTTTGATACACGATTGTGAAAATTAGGCGATCGTTGCCGCTCAATCCCGAATCCAAGGATAATCAAAAGCTGATTACGCAAAATTTGGAAAATTTGGGCGATCGCTCCTCCCGTTTCCAATACTGGTCTCAGAAACAGGGATAATTAAATCTGAGAGCGTTCTAAATTCAGAAAATTATCATGCTACGTCGAATTTCTCTAGCAGTTTTGGGCTTGTCGGTCGGGGGTGTGATTACGATCGTGGGCTTTACCGCCTACTTTTTGGACTATGCTACCCTCAATCTTGCGGGTTTTTTCTACGGCATTCCTTTGTTGCTGGGAGGTTTGGCGCTCAAGGCTTCTGAGTTGGAGCCAGTTCCGGTCACTAAGCCGACTTCTCCAGAGGTCAAGGCGCTACAAACTCAGCAGGCCACGCCTACCCAAAAGCAAATTTTTAAGGATGTGACTCGGTTTCGCTATGGGCAGGAGGCGCATTTGGATCTGGCACTGGGTCATTTGGGCTTGAGTCCGACTGATCAGGAGCGTCCTGTTTTGAAGGGGATTCGGGAAGAGAGCCTGGATGGGGCGTATGCGCTGGTTTTGGAGTTTGATTCGCCGTTGATTCCGTTTGAGACTTGGCAAGAAAAGCAAGCTAAATTGACGACTTTCTTTGGCCCTGGTCTTCAAGTCAAGGTCGAGAGCCACGCAGAAGACAAGGTAGAAATGACGATGATTGCGACTCCTGAGACAGCAAGTTGATTGATGAGAGGCAATCGTTTTCTCGGTGGGGGAGGGCGATCTCTTCGAGTTACCCGCAAGGGGTCGTACTTTCGCACTGGCTGCTACTCCTCGTTCAATTCACCCAACTAAGGTGCCGAGAGTTTGACGAGTTTTGATGCTCTATGCGACCAACCAGAGAACTGTAAATCTGTGTAGGAAAGACGAGCAAGACCATTCGCCCATTGAAGTGGAGCAGGAAGGCGACTAGGTTGATAAGAAAGTGTGGCGGAGTGGCAGAGAGCAGTAAGTAGTAAAGCTAACTCTGACGAACTATACCCGTTAGGATTAATTGGTGTGCGAAATTTCACTGGTGTTGTTAGTATGCCACTCTGTGGCGAGGTGCAGGGATATAGGGCCGTAAAGTCTGATTCACCTGGCAAGATTGTTGTACCCGATTCGGGTTCAAAGGGAGAGCAGTGAATTAAGGGAGAGCCAGATTTTGAGTATTCAACGAGTGTGAAATTGTGATTTAGCAAAGCTGCGGTGTAGGAGTTTAGCGACTCGTTGTATGGTCTGCGTCCATCACGAATAAGGTAGAGATGGCGATCTGGTTTCAATTCTTCAGCCTTGGAAGCAATCCATGACAAGCCTTCATGCAGTATTTCTGGGGATAGGGTTTCGTCTTCACCCTTTTTTGCTCGCCAGTAAGCCTGTAAAATTCCGTCCGCACCACTCAGTGTGATCACCACAACCTTTCCTTGATTAAGTCCACCTCGGCCGAGGTCAAGCCCGACAAACCAGCTATCGCAAAAGTCTGGAAAACCATTAGGTTCTGTGATGAAGAGACTTCCGTCAGCCTTTGCAAGGATGGAGATTGCGAGTCCGTGCCTTGAATAGAGAGGATTGGATGAGACTGAACAGAGTTGGAAAGCTGCTTTCTCAGAGTCGAGATACTTTAGCCAATCAATAGCTGCATCGGGAGGACGATCGCCTTTTCTGCCTTCAAGGGGCACTAAAACGACAGGTTGTCCTTGTGAGGAGTCAGCCAGAAAAGCTTCGACTCCATCACCATTTCTCAAATCTTTAAGGAAGGCATTACAGCCCCATTCGCGCAGGACATTTACTATCTCTTTGCCGATACGTATTGCTTTATCAGATTCACGAACACTATTCGAGAGAACACCAAGTTGTACAGAGGCAGACACAGCAGCTTTATTAGATCTCACTGCACCCAGCAAATTTCTAGACAGTCCTGGCTTCTGTACAATTTGAGCCAGGGAGTAAGAGCGATCACCGAAGTGGTAGCAAACGTTTTCGGCGTGCTGTTCCACTTTGTAATTGACGTGGCGCTGAAGTTGCTTCCCACTAAGTGATTGATTCAAAAATTCAATTAGCCGTTCTATTCCGCCAATCATGGGCTGATGACGTAGAACTTCAGGATAACTACCTTTAGAGAAAAGCTCATCGGTTGAGAAGAAAGTTGGGAATCTCGAAGCAGGATCGAAGACTAGACGGGTGAGCGTAATACCAACCAAGGTATCCTCTCCGGGCTGCTCAAATGCCACTCTTTGAAGCTCATAGCCATTGCGACAGGTGTAGTTTGACTTTGGAACTTGAATTTCTGGTTCGGCAGGGTTCCAGATTCGCAATGAGGTATTACGAATGTCAAAGCGATAGGGACAATTAGCCTTCTCAAGGCATCGCTCCAGCACTTCCCTCCATCCATCTGGATTTGAGACTCCAGGTAAGCGATAACATTCCCATACGAGGCTGCTCTCATTCATCACTGTCTTCTGCCTCCATTACAACCTTTGACCAAATCAAAGCGAGATTCATTAGATAGAGGATTGACCTACCCCACTTCTCCGATTGCTTGAAATTAAAAGGATGTCCGTAGCGGTTCCGATGATCATTCAGAGCGAAGAGAATTGCGATGGGGGTTGGATCTGGGTCGTTTCTGTCGAAGTAAATTAGTCGCTCGTCCCTTATTCTCTTAACAAGCGTATAAAAACTTGCACGACAATCATCCTCCTCAACAATCTTGCAAAGTTGTTTTTTCAGAAATTCGTGAGTTTCATTGACAAAATCTGCTGGCTCTCTAAGAGGTTTGTAATTTTTCACCCAATCACAAAACGACTTTTGCTCATTAGCTGTCTGACAAGCAAGTAAGATAATTGCTTTTTCAAATAATTCAATTTCTTTCTGCTTAGTTAGGTCGAGACTATCGGGAAAAATCTCTACTGGCTCTGTTCTAACAACTTGTTGAATCGGTAGCTCAAACTTCTCTACTGCTTTGGCAGTCTGTTCCTGAGTCTCGCGCACTTCGCTAAGCGTACGGCTCTGATTGGCTGCAACATCACCAAGAGACCCCAGCATTCGTTGAATTTGCTCTAGTTCATCAAGAATTTTGCTTTGACCGCCGCTAACGTTTCCGAGGGAACGAATCTCTTCAAGAAGCTGATCTTCTAGCTCGCTCTCGTCTGATTTGTCAGGCGGCGTAATGCCGATCGGACGTTGAGTTTTTGGTCGCCGGATATCAAAGCTGTTGGCATCCCTCTGAAATTCTTCCTTTAAAGCTTCGTAGGTAATTTGATCTTTGGGATAAACCCATGCTTTCCGATCTCCATCCCATTGTCGTCCGACAATTTTTTTTGCACGATCGCGATCTTCAGGATGGATACGGACAAGAAAATGTGTATCGTCCTCAAGGACTTCGACTGGGCGCAAGTTTCCAGGATTAGCGTTGACAGGCAAACTCATATTGGGCAAAGTGAGCGATCTACTATGTGATTTCACCCCCATGATTCCCAAAATATGCAGCGTCTAACGATAATCCAACAGCCACTTCTTTTGCCGGAAGGTAGATTCAACCGATCGCCTGATAAAGCGTATCCCGTTGTTGAGAAGGCCGATCGAGACGGGCGATCGCTTCCTTCAACTCTTCGACTTCCAGACAGGTGCCGCCTTTTGCGCCTGCCATTGTGGTGATATGCTCTTCCATTAGAGTGCCGCCGATATCGTTACAACCCCATCTGAGCGCTTCGATCGCCCCTGGCAGTCCCAGTTTGACCCAGCTTGGCTGATGGTTGGGAATCCAGTGACCCAAAAAAATCCGGGCGACGGCCGTGAGTAACAGCGCATCTGAGAGAACGGGCTGATCGCGTCCGACTCGACGACGCAGGGGTTTGGGCGCTTCTTGACCGACAAAGGGTAGCAGAATGAATTCGGTAATGCCCGTGTAGCCGTGAGATTTGGCAGACTGTTGGAGCGATCGCAGTTGTTCAAAGTGTCGAATCTGCTGCTCTGGGGTTTCGATATGTCCCGAAAGCATCGTGCTGGTAGTGGGCAACCCTTGCTGATGCGTGGTGCTGACGACTTCGAGCCAGGTTTCGCTATTGATTTTTTCGGGGCAAAGCACCTTTCGCACCTGGTCATCGAGAACTTCGGCCGCCGTTCCGGGCATTGAGCCAACCCCTGCATCTCGGAGCGCTGCGATCACCTCTGCGTAAGTCAACCCATCTTCTCTCGCAATAAACTGCACTTCTTGAGGCGAGAAAGCATGAAGGTGCAAGTTGGGAAATTCGGTCTTAATCGTCTCGATCAGTTTCAGGTAATAAGGCAGCATGGCTCCATTCAGCGTTGCCTGCGGATTTAAGCCGCCCTGCATACAGATTTCTGTCGCGCCTCGCCTCACGCCATCCGTCGCCTTCTCTAGAATCTGCGCCCAGTCGAGCCAATATGCGCCCTCATCCCCACTGTCTCGCCGAAACGCACAAAAACTGCAATGTTGCTCACAGATATTCGTGAAATTAATATTTCGATTGACCACATAGGTCACAGTTTCGCCAGATTGCTGCTGTCTGAGTCGATCGGCCGTTTGACGAATTTGTTCGATCGCCCCCGTCTCTGTCTGCCTCAAGAGCGTGACCCCTTCCTCAACCGAGAGATCACTCCCCGCCAACGCCCGCTCCAAAATCCCTTCAATCACGCTTTTCATCCCTCATCCCTTCTTTCACCCTTCTCCCGGCGCTCCCAACATGCGGAGAACGCGATCGACATCATCCAAATCGCCCACAATCCGCCGCACTGGCCGAGGATAGACCTTCACCAAAGTGGGTGTAGCCGAAACCTGATCCGCTTCGGCCTGTTCGGGATGTCTGAAGATGTCGATTACCTTCAGTGTATAAGGAGAGCCGAGGGATTCTTCAAGCAATTGGTGCAGGCTTTGGAGAATTCGCTGCGTCGCGGGACTGTAGCCCGACACAAACAAGCGTAAAACATAGCCCTGAGTATAAGGCGGTGGAAACAACCCAGCCGAGTGAGGACTTTGGTCAACCTGAGTCGAGGGGTGCCCTTCGAGCCGGACAACCAGATCGTGACTTTCCCAAAGTTGAGGAAACTGATGGCGATAAGTAGCGAGTAAGGCTGGCTCACACAATCCTTCGGGGAGGGGCGCAACCTGCCAGTTGACCTGCTCTGATTCAAAGACGGCGTTCAATAACGCTCGGTAGCGAAAGACAGCGGGATAGGCTTCGGCAAAGGTTCTCACCTGCTGAGATTTGGAGTCAAACCAGCGATCGAGGGTCGCGGTGTAACAAGGAACCAGAAAGTGAGGCGGTTCTGATAGTTCCAAAATTTCTTGAAGTGCTGCACACAGGTTCAGGTGCCATCGTCCTTGTTTGCCGGGGTCAATGCAGTACACCAAATCTCCACCGGGCGTAAATAGAGCGATGCCTTTAAAAATGGATGGAATGGAACGCCTGAGATGAGGGTTCAAGGGCGGCTGAAGAAATTAGATAGATTCAATGTCTCACACAACGAAAGTCTAATCTATTCCTCCTCAGAAAGGGATGATTCTAGAATCACCACAAAATCAACTGCGCTGCCGGATTAAAAAATTGCCGACATAGCCCTTGAGTGATCAAAACTGTGGTTAATAGGGTTGAGAACGCCAGCATGAACAGAATGAGAACCTGGTAACCTGTCGCTTGAATCGGGTCTGCGCCACCCAGTAACTGTCCAGAAATTAGATCGGGAACCGTTGCCAGGCCCACGATCGCCATTGAATTAATCGTAGGCAACACCCCCGATCGAATCGCCTCTCGACGATAGTGAGAAACCGCTTGCTGAGGAGTCGCTCCCAAACTTAAGTGAGTCTCAATTTCTAGCTTGCTGGAATTTAAGGTATTGACGAGTCGTTCTCCCGCGATCGCCGCTCCATTCATTGCATTGCCCAAAATAATCCCAGTTAGCGGAATAATCACCTGGGGCGCATACCAGACTTCAGGCTGCACAATCAAAAAGTTGGCGTATCCCACTGTCAGAGCCACACTCACCAACAGCGACCCCCCGATTAACGGCACCAACTGCGGAATTTTTTGGCTGATCCGATTGCGAGTGACGATCGTGACCACTACACCCATCGCCAGCAAAAACACCAAAACAGCCCAGGGACTATTGAGCGCAAACACGACCGCGATCAAGTAGCCGACCACGACGAGTTGAGCGATCGTGCGACCTGTTGCCACAATCAAGTTGCCTTCGAGTCCGAGTTTTTGCCAGATAGAAAGGGCGATCGCCGCCACGATCAGACCGATCGCCAGCAAGAGTTGAATGGGTGAGTTCATAGAGTCTCGATGAGAACGTGATTAGCCTTTTACGCCGCTGCCTGATTCGGTGGGGACGATGTAGTGTTGGGCGACGAGAAAGAATAGAAGAATGGGGGCGATCGAGATCACCGATCCGGCTGCAATTAGTCGCCAATCGAGGGTGAAGGTTCCCGCCAGGTTAGCAACGCCCAACGGCAGGGTGTAAAGTTCGGGACGATCCAGCACGATCAACGGCCACAAAAAGTCGCTCCAGGAACCGATAAAGACAAAGATTGCCAGCGTCACCAAAGCCGGACGAATTGAGGGAATCATCACATGCCACCATATCCCCAACTCGGTGCAGCCATCCATTCGAGCCGCTTCTTCAAGTTCTTTGGGCACCCCCTGAAAGGCCTGTCTAAGCAGAAAGATGCCAAATGCTGAAGCGATCGCTGGAAAGATCACGCCCAGATATGTATTTCTCAACCCTAACTGTACTGCCAACACATATAGGGGAATCATCACAATTTGGAATGGAATCAAAATCGTCGAAACAATCAAACTAAAGATAACTTCTCGACCTCGAAACGTTAATCTCGCCAACGGATAAGCAGCCAGCGAACAGAACAGCAAATTTAACACCACCGTCAACACAGAGACGAACGTACTGTTAAACAAATATTGCCCAAACGGATTACTCTGCCAAACCGTCACAAAATTCTCAAGCGTCGGCTGACTGGGAATCAACCGAGGCGGAAACTGAAAGATATTCTCACTCGGAGACTTGAGCGACGTACTGACCAGCCAGATCAGGGGAATGAGCATCACCAGCGCGATCGCCCCCAACACCGCATAAAGGGAGAGCGATCGCCAAAATTGAGAAGTTCGACGCATAGCGGCAGCAAATCAGGGGTGGATTGATTTTACCGATATTTTGTGTGTGACTTCCCTGATCCGTGGCTTATTTGGTGGCGACGACGGCCAGATTCCAGGCAAACCGTTTGACGAGGGGCAGCTTTTTGAGCGAGCGATCAAGCTTTTCTAATCTCAGATAGGTTTTCTCCAGGCGCTTTTGTTCGACGATGATTTTTTTCCAGTAGCGCTCCTCGTTGGGATTGACTTTCTCGATCAGATAGAACTGCAAGAAAATCCACAATGTCGCAATCCAAAAAGTGTCATAGCTGGTTTGAGAGTAGAGCGATCGAATGTAGTTGACCAGATCGATATCCAGGGGAGTTTCGTCCTCGGTTCTGACTTTGGTGGCGATGCGTCGATAGACGTTGATTACGGGATTGTGCTTGAGCGGGTCCCAAAAACAGGCTTTGCCCCCTGGCTTGAGAACGCGGTGCATTTCTTTGAGAGTCAGACGCGGATCGGGAATGTGGTGCAGCAGATTGGAGGCGTAAATGATATCAAACGTGTTGTCAGGAAAGTCGATCGCCATTGCATTAATCGTTCGTCCCTCGACCTTGA
>NZ_JBJPHU010000293.1:0-1113 GCF_052939515.1 Phormidesmis sp. 146-33 | reverse complement strand
GGGATTTAGCGATTATCTTGAATGTCAAGCCGGAAGCGCAACTTTTTCAGGGCTGGCTTCTTCAGCAGGAGGCTGCCAAGCCTTGCCCTGTTTCACGATTGCATTAAGAATGGTCAGCAACTTGTGCATACAAGCGACTAAAGCCACTTTCTTTAACTTGCCACGATCGAGAAGGCGATTATAAAACGCTTTCAACACCGGATTGTAACGAACGGCAACCAAAGCTGACAGGTACAACCCCTGCCTGACGGGCGCACGACCGCCAAAGATCCGCCGCTTGCCCTTCATCTGACCACTGTCATAGTTCAGGGGGGCCACTCCGACTAAGGTGGCGATCTGCTTGTGCGTCAACTGTCCCAACTCTGGCAAACTTGCCAGTAACGTGGCACTCATCACCGACCCCACGCCGGGAACGCTCACCCACCGCTTTTGAGTGTGCTGCCACCGCTCACACTGATTGATCTGCTGTGCGATCGTCCGGTCGAGTTCCTTGACCTGCTCTTGCAACCAGTCGATAGGCTGCTCGACGTTGGCTTGGGCTTTGCCGCGCAGCAAGACCGCCCGATTGCGCTCCGAGGTCAACATCTCGACCAACTGCCGACGGCGGGTCACCAGATCGCTCAGTTGCTCTTGGGCTTCACTTGCCAGGGGGCGCACCGGAGGCTGCATCGCTTCCCCAAACCACGCCAGCACTTTGGCATCCACCTGGTCGGTTTTTGCCAGTTGATGGGCGGCTTTGGCAAAGTTGCGTCCTTGCCGGGCGTTGATCACTGACACGGCATACCCTTGCTGGGTTAGCCAAACGACTGCTTGTCGTTCATACCCTCCCGTCGATTCCAGCACCACCCGCTTCACCTGTTCAGGGGCGGGCAGATCTTGGCTCAATGCCTCTAATCCCAGGTCGCTGTTCGCCACCTTCAGGCTTTGTCCACAGGGGCGAAGATGAACGTCCAGTGTCCGTTTACTGACATCAATGCCAATGTACAAATTCTCTAGTGTCATGAGTTGTTCCCAATATTGGGTGTCCTTGGGGGGTCTCAGACCTGACCTCTACCTTGCGTCATTCGGGATACTTCCGCTCCCTGCCGATGATTCGAGGTTCTTCTGAGCAAT
>NZ_JBJPHU010000097.1:0-26674 GCF_052939515.1 Phormidesmis sp. 146-33 | reverse complement strand
CAACTGGTTTGCTGACTGTTGTTACTGTACTCCATAAACCTGAAATGTGCTGTAAGGTGGCGTTAGTCACTGGCGGAACTTCAGGAATTGGTCGTGCAACGGCGATCGCTTATGCTCAACAACAAGCAAAGGTGGTGGTGGTGGGTCGTCGAATCGATGAAGGTGAAGAAACGGTTCGATTGATCAAGGAAGCTGGCGGAGAGGCGATTTTTGTGCAAGCCGATGTCACAAAAGAAGCCGATGTTCAAGCAATGGTTGATAAAGCAGTTAGCGTTTTTGGTCGGTTAGATATTGCCTTTAACAATGCAGGAACGGTCGGCGAAAACCCCTCATTGATTGAGCAACCAGAAGCGGAATACGAGCGCATCATGAACGTCAATGTCAAAGGCGTTTGGTTGTCGATGAAATATGAAATCGCTCAGATGTTGAAACAGGGAAGTGGTGCGTTCGCCTCTGGCGGCACTATGTGCATCGTCAATACGGCATCTGGGAATGGAGTCGTTGCACTTCCTACCGTACCCCTCTACACCGCGAGTAAACATGCGGTAGTAGGTTTAACAAAAGCTGCTGCACTCCAATATGCCAAAGCGGGGATTCGCATCAATGTCTTGCACCAGCAGCAATCGAAACAGATATGTTTGAAGCAGCTACAGGTGGACAGGATGAAGCCAAAGCTTACATAGCAGGACTTCACCCGATCGGACGAATTGGAACACCGCTTGAAGTTGCAAATGCAGTTCTGTTTTTATCATCTGACCTGGCATCGTTCGTAACAGGTGAAACGTTGATGGTAGATGGTGGGTATGTAGCGCAGTAGTCGATCGGCAGTGCGAAATGTTTGATACAGCACTTCAAGCGACTTACTAAAGTAACACTGAAATATGTTTGCTAATTCCATCGGAAACTCCATAGGAATCTGCAAGAAGTTGAGTGTTGGAACTGACTACACTCACATGAACTAAGACAAAGAGAACTTAAGAGGTGATGATGATGTTCAAAGTGCCTTCTAACTCCCCACAGGGACAGGGAAAGACCTTCGCCGCTGTTTCAGAGCAGTCCTTACCTAACAAGGCCTTTCGTCCGGGCTGGCTCGAAATCATTGTGGGTCTTGTCGTCTTTGGCGCTGTCGCACGTGGGGGTGTGTTGCTGTCCGGGCAGCTCGGTCTCAATCCCGCCGTCTACGGACTAGCCCTCGCCGCGCTGTCTGTTATCGCCCCCTTTGCTGGGTTTGCGGCAGCCGTGCTGCTGCGGATTCGCTCCCTGCATGCCTTTGGCGTGCGCCGCGTCTCTTGGCGTTGGCTGCTGATCGGGGTCGGAGCAGGGGTGGTCGCTTTCGTGGTCAAGGGTTTTGCGGTCATGGCCTACACCGCCCTCACCGGGGATAGCTCCACCCCTCAGGAGGTGTTCGGTGACGGTGGCAGCGGCGGGGTGCTGTCCCTGATCCTATCCACGCTGTTTATCGGTCTGCTCGTACCGCTCGTCGAGGAACTGCTCTTCCGGGGTGTGATCACTAACGCGCTGCTGCGCTACGGCCCGTTCATTGGCGTTGTGGGCAGCACCCTAATCTTCGCCCTCGCTCACGGCATCAACACCGTCTTCCCAGTGGCTTTGGTATTTGGTCTCATCAGCGCTGAAATGTTCCGCCGCAGCGGATCGGTCTGGCCTGGTGTGATCGCCCACATTGTCAACAACCTGCCCACGGTCTTTGTGTTGGTGCTCCTCAGAGCGGGCTGAACAATCACCATCACTCGAAAGGGTTGTCTTTCCAATGGCTCGCTTGTTTTCAAACCATCCGCCCGATCCCGATGGACGCACATACAACGTAGAGCCACCAACTCACGCTGAGAGGCAAACCATGATTGCTACGACTTATATCCGAATCTCTCTACTAACTGGAGCCGTGATGCTGGCCATTAGTGCTAAACGCACAATTAAAGGAAAAAGAAATGGCTGAAACATTTGGTGCAAAATCGACCGCCGACGAGGTGCTTTCCGGCGTCGATCTCAAGGGAAAGCGATTTCTGATTACGGGTGTATCGTCGGGCATTGGGCTTGAAACCGCCCGTTCACTGGTCGCTCACGGCGCGAGCGTCGTCGGCGCGGTCAGGAACCTCGCTAAAGCTGAGCCAGCCACTGCATCGGTTCGTGATGCCGCCCTGCGACGCGGCAGCCTGGAGTTGATCAATCTCGATCTGGCATCCTTGCAAAGCATTCGTGCCTGTGCGGATAAACTGTTGGCTGACGGACAGCCGTTCGATGCCATCATCGCTAACGCTGGCGTTATGGCAACTCCGTTCGGTCGAACGATCGACGGCTTTGAAGTCCAGTTCGGAACCAACCATCTGGGTCATTTCGCCCTGATCAATCAGATCGAGCCGCTGCTCGCCGATAATGGACGGCTGGTAGTCCTGTCGTCACTCTCGCATCGCGGTGCCGATATTGACTTGGACGATCCAAATTTCGAGCAGCAGGCATACGATCCGTGGGTCGCTTATAGCCGATCGAAAACCGCCAATTCACTATTTGCTGTGGAGTTTGACAGGCGGCATCTCGATCGCGGCATTCGGGCTGCTTCGGTGATGCCCGGAAACAGTCTCACGGATCTACCCCGCCATTTCTCGCCGGAGGAGTTGCAGGGACTTTTGCAGACCGTTGACGCAGCGCGCATAGAAGCGGGTTTGCCGCCGAAAGCGTTGAAAGAAATTCCGCAGGCAGCCGCAACGTCGGTTTGGGCCGCAGTCGTGGCGAATAAAGACGAGATCGGTGGACACTATCTCGAAGATTGTGCGATCGCACCGATTGATGACACGCCCAACCCGTTTGCCGACGGCGTAAGGTCGTATGCGCTCGACGCGAACAAAGCCAAGCAGCTTTGGGCGAAAAGCGAGGAATTGATCAGCGCTGCGTCTTGAAGGTTATCGCGCACATCTAAACGCAATAATCCATTCCACTTTCGTACTTGGATGAACACAAGAATGCCTGATTGACGTATAAGCGTTGATCACCATGACTTACGTTTCCCCCAAACTGAACCAGGAGAACACCATGTCACAAAAACTCTCAGGAAAAGTTGCGCTTGTCACTGGCGGCTCTAGCGGTATCGGGCTTGCCACTGCTAAACGATTTGTCGCTGAAGGTGCCTATGTCTTTATCACGGGTCGTCGTCAGACTGAACTTGATGCTGCTGAAAGCGAGATTGGCAAGAACGTGATGGGCATTCAGAGCGATGTCTCAAATCTGGCAGACCTCGATCAACTTTACGCCACGATCAAGCAAGAGCAAGGTCACTTGGATGTAATCTTTGCGAATGCTGGCGGTGGTGAATTCATCCCGCTCGGAGCAATCACCGAAGAACACTTTGACAAAACCTTCAACACCAATGTCAAGGGTCTACTGTTCACTGTGCAGAAGGCACTGCCGCTGATGCCAGAGGGCGCTTCCATCATCCTGAATGCCTCAACTGCTTCCATCAAGGGTATTCCAGCTTCCAGCGTGTATAGCGCCACCAAAGCCGCCGTGCGATCGTTTGCCCGCACCTGGACACTCGACCTCAAAGACCGCCAGATTCGAGTGAATGCGGTCAGCCCTGGTTTCATTCCGACTCCCGCTTACGATCTTCTCTGGGGACTCAATGGAGAGCAGTTGAAAGAATTTGTGGCGAGCCAAGCTAACAATATTCCATTGGGACGAGCTGGCACACCCGACGAGATCGCCAAAGCCGTTGTCTTTCTGGCTTCAGATGACAGCAGCTTTGTAAACGGCATTGAGCTATTCGTCGATGGTGGCATGGCACAAATCTAAGAAGATGCTGTGTTCACACCAGCAACAATGCAGCAGACGGTTTAAAGCCGCTAGCGCTGCGTCCGAGTTTCTTTGTCGCCGCTGATTTGAGCCATTGGGCGTTTTGGGTGATGTGAGGTGTGGAACGGATGACGGATAAACTTGAGCACAACAAACAGACGGTCACAGCATTTTATGACCTGATGTTCAATCAGTGTCAGCCCGCAGAAGCCATCGAGAAATATGTCGGCGATGTGTACATCCAGCACAACCCAGCGGTGGCCGACGGGAAGCAGGCTTTCATCGAATATTTCGAGAGGATGGCGAAAGAATATCCGGGCAAGTGCGTCCAGTTTAAGCGCGTTTTCGCTGAAGGCAATTATGTAGTCTTGCATTGCTACCAGCAATGGCCGGGCGACAACGACTGGGCGGGCATCGATATCTTCCGCCTGGATGATAAAGGCAAGATAGTCGAGCATTGGGACGTGCTTCAGACCATCCCGGAAGCGTCGGCTAACGATAATACGATGTTCTGAACAGTTGAGTGCTGGTAGGGTGAAGTCCGGTTTGTACAACGGCACGTCCAAATAGTAGGCAGTGGAATTCAGATGTAACTAAGGCGATCGCAGCCATTTTATCAGTCGCATAGTAACACCATAAAATCTGACAAACTGCCTAAGAATCTGAAAGAAACCGAGCATTAGAATTCATTACACTTCGGTTAAATCAGACGAGAATCCAATGCGGTATTCATAGGAGATTGCAATGCCTTACGTTACTGTCGGCCAAGAAAATTCTGCAACCATTGATCTCTACTACGAAGATCTGGGGGCAGGTCAACCCGTTGTACTGATTCATGGATTTCCCCTCAACGGTCATTCTTGGGAAAAGCAGGTCTTAGTGCTGCTAAATGCAGGGTATCGAGTCATTACCTACGATCGCAGAGGATTTGGTGCTTCTAGCCAACCCTCATTTGGCTATGACTACGATACCTTTGCAGCAGATTTGAACGTGCTGATGACCCAGCTTGACTTACAGGATGCTGTGTTGGTTGGCTTCTCAATGGGAACAGGCGAAGTCACGCGCTATCTGGGCAAATACGGCTCAGAGCGGGTGCAAAAAGCGGTGCTGATGGCTCCAGTGCCGCCCTTTTTGTTAAAGACGAGCGACAATCCAGAGGGCGTTGACCAAAGCGTTTTCGACGGCATTATGAAAGCGATCGTTGCAGATCGTCCAGCTTACTTTTCTGAATTTTTCAAAGCGTTCTTCAATGTGGATGTGTTGCTGGGTAAGCGGATTAGCAATGAAGCAATTCAGGCAAGTTGGAATGTGGCTGTAGGGGCTTCTGCGAAAGCGGCTTTAGATTGTGTCCCGTCCTGGCTCACCGATTTCCGCAATGATCTGCCCCGCATTGATGTCCCAACTCTGATCATTCATGGCGATGCCGATCGCATTTTGCCACTGGAATCCACCGCAGCAAGACTCCCGAAGCTGATTAAAAACAGTCAACTTGTTGTCATTCCTGGCGGACCGCACGCCATCAACTGGACTCACGCCGATCAGGTCAATCCCGTGTTGTTGGACTTTCTTCAGGAGTGATTATCGATCGAGTCCTTTATCGCTAAAAGGGTTCTAATATGTTTTCCAGATTAATGATAGCGGTTGCAACCACAGTGCTAATGATTGTGACCTCTTGTAGCTTTCCAGCGGTATCACTGAGCAAAAGTGCGATCGCTCAAGTGCCAGGTGTCTATCCATTCAAGTTAGGTGATTTCACAATTACAGTCCTGAGCGATGGCACACTCCCCCAGGATCTCCATACGCTGCTGTCGAATACGAACCCAACAGAAACCGATCGCCTGCTTCAGAAAAACTTTCTGACTAATCCTGTCGAGGCATCAATTAATGCTTTCTTGATCGACACTGGAGAGCAACAAGTACTCGTGGACACGGGAGCCGGAACCTTTTTTGGTGCAAAACTGGGCGGCAAGCTTCAAACATCGTTAAAGGCAGCAGGCTACACGCCTAACGAAATTGATGCAATTCTTCTGACTCATATTCATACCGATCATAGTGGGGGGCTGGTCAACGGGTGTTTCCTGCCGCTACGCTCTATGTTGGCAAACCAGAGGTCGATTTCTGGTTCGATCGAGCGAATGCCGCGCGATTCAACGTGGCTGAAAAGTACTTTGACGAAGCCGCGAAAACTGTCAAACCTTATTTAGATGCAGACAAGGTGAAATCGTTTTCTGGCAAGACAGCCCTGCTACCGGGAATCACCGCGCATCCCACACCCGGACACACTCCTGGTCATAGCTGCTACGTGGCGGCAAGCAAGGGCGAGAGCATCGAGTTTTGGGGCGATATTGTTCACTTTGTTTCGGTGCAATTTCCCAAGCCAGAAATTACAGTTGCTTACGATGTCGATGCCAATGCTGCTGTGGCACAACGCAAAAAACAGTTTGCAAGAGCGGCAGCATCCCGAATTTTGGTAGCAGGCGCACATTTGCCCTTTCCCGGCGTTGGACACCTCCGGGCAGCAGAACAAGGTTATGCCTGGGTGCCAGTAGATTACCGCTGGCGTGAACCCTAAAGGATTCATAGCAATCATCTTAGCAACTTAATGATGGTTGCGATCGCACCACAGTCAAACGTCCTATACAAAGGAACACCATGAATCAGCCCAAGTTTTTTGTTACTCCCGGTTATGGCGAATACATGCTGAATGAATTGCATTTCTCGCAAGCCGTAAAAATTGGCGATCGAGTGGAGACATCAGGACAAGGCGGCTGGAATGATGATCTACAAATTCCCGAATCGCTCGCAGACGAAATTGCTCAGGCATTTCGGAACGTAGAGCGAACCTTGGCGACTGCTGGTGCGGGTTGGGAGCATGTTGTCCACGTTAATTCTTACCATGTTGGAGGGTTTCCTCCGGAGGTTAACGATGTGATGGTCAAGCTATTTCGTCATTACATGCCCAACCATGCCCCAATTTGGACAGAGGTAGGAGTTGCAGCGCTTGGACTTCCCACGATGCGGATTGAGATCCGCGTTACTGCAATTACGAGCTAAAACCTATGGAGAGATTCAGATGTCAGAGAAAAACAAAGCAATTTTATTAGAGGCAAATGCGGCGATCGCGCTCAGGAAACAATGAAGGATTCCTATCGTTCTGCAACGACGACATGGAATGGATATTTGTAGGCGACAAGACCCTTAACAGAAAAGAAGCTGTCCGCCAATGGATGGCAACGACATACATAGAGCCGCCAAAGTTCATGGTCGCGAACTTAATCGCTGAGGGTGATTTCGTCACGGCACTCGGCGACATTACCATGAAGGATGAAGACGGGAAGGTGGCTCATTCTCGTACTGCGATGTCTGGCGCTTTTGCGATGGTCAGATGGTCGAATTAAAGGCTTTCGTCATCAAAACTGAGGTCAAGGTTGGTATGGCTGGAATAACTTTGATGGGCAGCTCTTCAGCTTACCTCCATCGCTAGTTTAATTCCGTTCACCTACTCAGTACTGTTTCGGTTGCCCGTAAACGTTCAACATCCCGGATAGGCGGCGCACCAAACATGCGGACATATTCGCGGCTAAACTGTGAAGTACTTTCATACCCGACTTGATAAGCAGCTTGAGTTGCATCGATCGCCTCAGCCAGCATCATCTGACGCGCGGTTAACAATCTCAATTGTTTTTGGTATTGCAGCGGACTCATTGAGGTGACTGCTTTGAAATGGCGATGGAACGATGCCGTAGACATATTCGCTTGCTCAGCGAGATCCTCAACCCGCAGCGGCTGGCTAAACTCTGCCTTAATTTGTCCGATTACTTCTGCAATTCGCTGCATGTTGCTGCCAGCGGTGGCAACCTGACGAACAGTTTCACCTTGGTGATCGGTGAGTAGACGGTAATAAATTTCGCGGATCATCATCGGGGCGAGAAACGGGATATCCTGTGGTGTCTCTAACAGGTTGATTAACCGGATGGCGCAATCAAGTAAAGACGGATTGGCATCGCTAACGCACCAGCCTCTGACCGAGTTTTCTTTGCGATCGTCGTCTGGGTTTGTTTGAGCAATAATCTCACAGAGTTGAACTGGGTCTAGCTTCAGCTTCAAGCCGAGATAGGGTTGATCGGGTGTCGCCTCGATCATGCAGACGCTCAACGGCAAATCCACTGGCATCACCAAATATTGAGCAACACCATATTGAAAGTTTTCCTCATTCAGCGATAATTTCTTTTCGCCCTGTGCCGCCATAGCAAACAACGGTTCGCTGACTGTTTGGAGGGTTGTACAAGTATCGCATCGCACAAAGACTAAGGAATCGATCGCAGTTGGATAATAAATGCCTCCCTTGCTGTCTGTGTGTCGATCGATGAGTGTTGCCAATTCTGCACATTTGGCGATCGCGCTTTTCTGGCTGAGTGTATCAATCGTCATGCTGAACTCCTAAATTGATGTAGCCTTGCTCATGCAGTCATTATAGGAAACCTTTCTTCTTTGCCTGCATCTTTTGAGAGGATTAGGCAATCATCTGCGGAGTTTGTGCATTTACCCTCCTGATTCTTGCTTATAGGATGAAACTATTCGAGCGGTCTAAAGCCTCTAGTGCTGCGTTCGAGTTTCTTTGCCGCCGCTGATTTGAGTAGTTTACGGACAACTGTGAAACGACTATTCCTGTCCGTTGCTGCCGCAGTACTCGCCATAGTGTGAGTTTCCTCCAGCGGCAGAACTAAAAATGTAGAAACCACTATAGCCAATCGTACTGAACAGAGGAACTGTTGGAGGGTTTCCCCCGGAGGTTAACGATGTAAGCATCGTGTTCGTTATGTCCTGTAAACCACAAACCTTATTTGCTGATTCCTATGCTGAACACATTGATAAACAAAGAAACACCAAAGCGTACCCTTCGCCCTCTAACTCCTTTTACCCTTTTCATCGGCTCGATCTCCTATCTAGGAGTTGGTGTCCTCAACCCGATTATGCCTGCCTTAATCGAGGGACGCTATGGCGGCACCGCGTTTCACGTCGGGTTAATGTATACCACATTGGCAACCGCGCAATTTATTGGTAGTCCTGTCATTGGGCTACTGAGCGATCGCTATGGGCGACGACTCATTCTGCTGTTCAGCTTACTAGGCGCAGCGATCGCCTACCTGATCCTGGGTATAGGCGGCGCGCTGTGGGTGATGTTCGCCGGGTGGGCCATCTTTGGTATCACGGATGGTACAGCAAGCTCGATTTTTGCCTACATTGCAGATACCGCAACTCTAAAGGCTCGTACTCGTGCCTTCGCATTTATGAGCGCGGCAACGGGCGTGGGTTTTACAATTGGCCCCATGATCAGCGCCCGGTTTGCATCCATCGATCTGGCAATTCCCTTGTATGTCGTGGCAACCACAAGTGTAGTCGGTTTGGTATGGGCCTATTGGGCAATGCCGGAAACGTTCCCTGACAACCCTCGTGTTGCACGAGTCTCATTCCGTCAATTGAATCCATTGAGTCAGCTATTTGTGGACTGGCGCAATCCGCATCTGCGCTGGCTAATGCTCAGCTTTTTGCTGACCACGATGACGTCCATCATCACCTCATCAAATCTGGCTGCGATGACCAATGATTTGTTTGGCTGGCAACCAGAGCAAATTGCGCCAATTTTCATGTTGCTGGGTGTGGTTGAAGTCCTTTCTCAGGTCTTGATCATGCCTGTCCTACTTCACTTTCTGAGAGAAATTCAAATTACTAGCCTGGGTGCGATTATTCTGAGCATTGCATTTGTATTATTTGGTTTGTTTTCTCTGACTGGGCTACCAGCACTGGTGTACGTGGCAGCAATCATGGCAAACATGGGCACGGCATTGTTGGAGGTATCACTTCAGGGATTGATGTCAAAAACAGTCGCACCCGAAGCTCAAGGACGCATCCAGGGCAGCTACAGGGCAACGTTTGCACTAGGACGAATCATCGGCCCTTTATGGGCTGGTTGGCTCTACCAACAGATTAGCCCCGCAATGCCCTACTGGATCGGTGCAGGGCAAATGATGTTGGTTTTGATCTTGACTCGGTTTGCAGCATCTAAACTTCAACACAAAGGAATCGCACAATGAAGGCAACCCGTCCGGCAATTAGGCAAAATGTTTCCCGTCGATCGGTGCTTGGATTGTTAGGATTTGGTGCCGCCACCGCTGCCTTAACACCCACTTTTTTGAAGACGGCACGGGCACAGAATCAAACTCAAACTCAACCGTCGCGACCGGCTTCAACCCAACCATCGCCGATTATCACGAAGGAAATCCCGCGCACAAAGGAGAAACTGCCTGCAATCGGTCTGGGAACGTTTATGACCTTTGATGCTTTATCTAATCAGCCCCGCGATCGGCTTCAGCAAGTAATGCGTCGCTTTTGGGATGCAGGCGGGCGAGTGGTCGATACCTCACTGCTCTATGGGATGTCGGAAGTGAACGTGGGCGAATTTGCCAGAACACTCGGCTTGACCAATGATTTGTTTATTGCTAACAAAACCTGGGCAACTGGTGAGTATCTGGGCGATCGCAGTCAGGCGCAGCGTCAGTTTGAACAATCACTGGCACGATTGTCTCGCGGTTCCTTTGGAGTTGCGCAAAGCGCTAAACGCATTGACGTAATGCAGGTTCATAGCTTGGTGAATGTAGATGCAATTTTGCCCCTGTTAAAAGCATGGAAAGCAGAAGGTAAAATTCGCTACGTGGGCGTTACCCACCACGATCCGTTATATTTTGCTGCGCTTGAGAGGTGGATCGAGAACGGCGATCTAGACTTTGTTCAACTTCGCTACTCAATTCGTCAGCGTGGAGTTGAAGACAGAATTCTTCCGGCGGCAGCGGCGCGAGGAACAGCCGTCTTAGCTAACATGACCTTTGAGAAAGCCCGTCTTTTTGAATTGGTCAAGGGGCAACCACTACCCGATTTTGCCAGCGATTTTGGCTGCGAGAACTGGGCACAGTTTTTTCTCAAGTATGTGATTTCTCACCCGGCTCTAACCTGTGCGATTCCCGCAACCACAAACCCCGATCACGTTGTTGAAAATATGGGGGCACTAAGAGGATCGCTACCTGATGATTCAATGCGTATCCGAATGGTGAAACACATGGAAAGCCTTCCCGGCTTTGACAACCTTCTCCAAACGCCCTGGTATCCTGGCAAGAATTTTAGCGGATTGGTGCGCCTGCCAAATCCACGTCCGATCGGTTGAGATGGAGTCTGTATTATGTTGCATGGAGTCTGTATTATGTTGCGTAGATTTAGATTTAGGTATTTGATTTTCCTGTCGCTGTTGGTCTTTTCGCTCATAGCGCTAGGTTCGTCCGTGCTCAGTCAAGCACAAAGCCAGTTGCCCTATTGGACTGAAGCTGCACCGCCAACAGTCGCTCGGCAAGAACTTTATCCAGAAGTTTTGAACGGAAAAATTTACGTGGTCGGCGGTTTGCTCAGCCCAAACACTGGGTTCTCAGCGCATTTCGAGTCTTACGATCCAGTCAATAATGCATGGACAGCCTTGAGACCGATACCTGAAGCCCGCCATCACATTACACTGTCGGCAGTCAATGGCTTGCTCTATGGTATTGGCGGTTTCACCGGTGGGTTTCCAGACTGGCGGGCGCAACCGACAATGTTCATCTACAATCCTGCCTCTAATACTTGGACTGGAGGGACTGACCTACCAGCGGCTCGTGCCGAGGGCATCTCCGCAGTGGTGGATAACAAGATCTACCTGATTGGTGGGCGCGTTCGAGCGACTGAGGATGCTCGGCTGTTCATTGACCATATCGACAGCGTGCGTAACGAAGTATTCGATCCGATGACTAAACGCTGGTCAGCCCGTGCCGATGCACCCACAGCGCGAAACAGTGCAGCATCGGCTGTCATTGATGGCAAGATCTACGTGGTTGGTGGACGCAATTTTACCAAGAATGCTGATGGTACTGCTCGCCAAGTCAATGTGCCAAATCTTGAGGTCTACGATCCAGAACTCGATCGTTGGGAAACGCGATCGCCGATGCCTCAAGCCCAAGGAGGTCTGGCTGCAACCGCACTCAACGGCAAGCTTTACGTGTTTGGCGGCGAACAGTGGGTTCCAGAGCGGAAGGTTTTCGCCGAAAGTTGGGTATACGACCCGCAAACCGACGTGTGGGAGGCATTGCCGCCCTTGCCAACGCCACGACATGGATTGGGAGCATCCGCAATTGGCAACCGAATCTTTGTGTTTGGTGGTGGAACCCAAACAGGCGGAAATGCAGCAACAGCAACCCACGAGGTGCTGGTATTGCCCACCTAGAGTGCTATGCACTAAGAAGTTTATAGATGAAATTTAAGGATAAGACAATGGCACAAGACACAACAGAAATCGCGACTTTTTTTGGGTGCCACAGTTCTCATTTAATGAGTGCACCTCAGTCTTTCAAGACTCATTTTGAGACAGGTTTTCAAAACCATTCGTTTCAAAGGTGTTGAGATCTAAGCATTTGTGCTTATTGCAAAACTGAGATGTACCTTACATAATTGACTGTGTAGTCACTCATGAATGTGATTTGAGGATGGTCAGACCCAAAAGCGAAGATAAGCGAAATGCAATTATGGAGGCGGCAATCCGCATGATTGTCTCACAGGGATTGAGTGCGCCAACGGCGTTAATCGCTAAAGAGGCGGGTATTGCAAATGGTTCACTATTCACTTACTTCGAGACCAAGGCTGATTTGTTCAACCAACTTTATCTCGAACTAAAAACCGAAATGATTGCCGCCGCCATGAAAGACCTTCCGGAGAGTAGCGATCTCCGCAAACAGGTTCTTCATGCTTGGTCAAACTGGATCGACTGGGCTGTGTCTAATCCCCACAAGCGGCTTGCCTTGAGGCAACTGAATGTTTCAGATGGCATTACACCTGCGACGCGCAATGCAGCAGACAAGGTTGCCGTTGACTTTAACGATTTAATCAAACGCATCCGCGCCCACGGCTCTTTGCGAACAGCGCCGATGAGCTTTGTTGGCGCACTTCTACACGGGTTAGCTGAAGCGACAAGCGTCACGATGATCAATGACCCTGACAACGCAAAAAAACACTGCCAAACTGGCTTCGAGACATTTTGGCGTGCGATTAGTTAATTTTTTTGGCTTATAAATAATTGGCTAGACAGTCATTAATAAGCCGAAGATAGCGGACACACGATTGAATTCCAAATTCAACTCTTTAAGAGGCAAAACTTATGGCTAACTGGACAACTGCAAATATTCCTTCTCAAAAAAGCTGTTCGGCTGTTGTTACCGGCACTGGGGGACTCGGATTCGAGGATGCCCTGGCATTAGCACGGGCTGGAGGTGATGTTATCATTGCGGGTCGCAATTCTCAAAAAGGCGCAGCGGCAGTCGCAAAAATTCGTAACGAAGTGCCATCAGCGAGAGTTCGTTTTGAACAAATCGATCTCGCCAATCTTCAGTCCGTAAAGGACTTTGCCGAACGACTCCGCAGCCAGCAGGACAGTCTTGACCTGCTGATTAACAATGCGGGTGTAATGATGCCTCCGAAGCGACTGGAAACCACTGATGGCTTTGAGCTGCAATTCGGTGTCAACTATCTGGGTCATTTTGCCATAACGGCGCAACTGATGCCGATGCTGTGCAAGGGGAAAAATGCGCGCGTTGTCACGCTATCAAGCATTGCTGCGCGGAACGGCACGATCGATTTCGATGATTTGCAGGCAAAACACAATTACAAACCGATGGCTGTATATGGCCAATCGAAGCTCGCCTGTCTGATGTTTGCCTTTGAATTACAACGGCGCAGCGAAGCTGGTCAATGGGGCGTAGCCAGCTTTGCAGCACATCCGGGTATCGCGCGCACGGATCTTATATATAACGCGCCTGGCGGGTGGGATGCCCGCGTTATTTGGCGAACTCTTTTATGGTTCCTTTTCCAACCGGTGCCGCAGGGCGCACTCCCAACGCTTTTTGCGGCGACCTCACCCGATGCGAAATCTGGTGCTTATTATGGCCCAAATAAGCTGAACGAAATGCGCGGTTTTCCGGCTTTGTCAAAGGTGCCTCCGCAGGCTACAGACACCGATGCGGCTGCGCGACTTTGGGATGTATCTGAAAAACTGACCAAGATCAACTTTTGAAAATTGACCAAAATCAACTTTGGGTATCCAAGCCAGGTAGGTAATTAACATGACAGAAAATACTGCACCACCAAATTCCCAATTGGAAGAGATCGACATTGAGTATGTGCAAGGATGGCGACAAGCCGCTCTCCTTCTTACGCTTTTCCTTACCAATGCAATCGCTCAGATCGACAGAATTTTGCCGTTTATTCTGTTCGAGTCGATCAAAGCGGATCTTTCGCTGACTGATACCCAAGTCGGCTTAATCGTTGGAATCCCCTTTGCAGTCTGCTTTACACTCTTCTTATTGCCGCTTGCCCGTGCGTCGGATCGCGGATCGCCCCGTTTTGTCCTCATTTCCTGTATTTTGCTTTGCAGCGCGATGACAGCGCTTGGCGGTTTCGCCACGAGTTTGGTATTTTTGGTTCTGACGCGGTTTGGTGTCGCGTCTGGTGTGGCTGGCATCACTCCCTCAGGACACAAGCTGATTGCGCGCAAAATCAACCCAGAACGTCGCGGTCTGGCACTAGGCATTTTCTCCATGGGTATTCCGCTCGGTGCCATGGTCGGATTTGCTGCTGGTGGCGCGATCGGCGATACGTTAGGCTGGCGTGTCGCCCTATTTGGTGCCGGAGCCATTGGAGGGCTGGTTGCCCTGTTAGCGATGTTCTTTGTAGAACCGACCCCGCCGCTTAAGTCCATGGCAGCCAATGTCGAACCATTTTTGCAATCGAGCCTGGAGTTGCTTTCGTCTCCGGCATTCCGTTGGCTATTCATCACTGCTATCGGCATCGGTTTTGCCACAGCCCCTTTCTACATCTTTTGCGCACCTTTCCTTATTCGTACCCATGGCTACACCGCCAGCGAAGTCGGACTGGTGATTGGGCTTTTGCAGGGACTGATGGGGATCGTCGGATCGCTCTTGGGCGGACGCGGATTAGACCGCGCGATTCGCTCTGGGACAAAGGGATTGCTTCTGCTTCCTGCCATTCTCTTCCTGATCATCGCTGTGGTGACAACGGCGGCGTTGTTCGTGCCGATCGGATGGATGTCCGTTCTCTTGTTGGTGCCAGGTATGTTTACCTTCGCATTTATCCTGCCATGGATTTTTGGCACTGCACACCTTGTAGCGGGTAAGGGTAAGGAGGCGATGGCATCCAGTCTTGGCATGATTGGTTCTGCTCTTCTGGGGCCAGCTCTCGGGCCGCTGTTGGTTGGCATGATTAGCGACGCGGCTACATCGGCGCAGATGCCAAATGGGCTTGCACTTGGGCTGCTAATTTGTCCGATCGCATGTTTCCTGTCCGGGATCACATGTCTGATTGCAAACCAGCGCATCGCCGTATGGCTTAGATCTGTCAGAATTTAGACTAAACAATCATCAGAGCCTCATCCGATCGCAATGTTTAGGTTGTCCGTAAACGTTCAACATCCCGAATAGGAGGCGCACCAAACATGCGGGCATATTCGCGGCTGAACTGTGAAGTACTCTCATACCCGACTTGATAAGCAGCTTGAGCTGCATCAGCGTTTTTAGCAAGCATTATCTGGCGCGCAGCTAAGAGTCGCAATTGTTTTTGATATTGCAGCGGACTCATCGAGGTGACTGTTTTGAAGTGGCGGTGGAACGAGGAAACGGACATATTCACCTGCTCAGCAAGATCCTCAACCCGCAACGGCTTCGTAAGCTCTGCTTTGATGTGGTTGATCACCTCAGCAATGCGCTGCATATTGCTGCCAGCAGTGGCAATTTGGCGAACTGCTTCGCCCTGTTCACCCATCAGAAGACGGTAATAGATTTCGCGAATGATCATCGGTGCCAGAAATGAAATATCTTGCGGTGTGTCTAAAAGTTTGGCCAGCCTCAGAGCGCAGTCAATCAAAGATGGTTCAGCATTGCTAACGAACCAGCCTTTCACGGTTTCTTTTTGACTAATGCATGGCTGGGTATGAGCAATGATCTCACAAAATTGGGCTGGGTCTAGCTTCAGCTTAAATCCGAGATAAGGTTGAGTGGGAGTCGCCTGGGTCACGCAGGCAGTCACTGGCAAATCCACCGACAAAACCAGATATTGAGCGACACCATACTGAAAGATTTCTTCGTTCAGCCACAATTCTTTTTGTCCCTGTATCACAATCGCAAGAAGCGGTTCGCTGACACCGGGCATGACTGCGACAGGATTACATTCTCGCGTGAACTCTAAGGGAGCGATCGCAGTTGCATGGACACCGTTTCCCTGGCTATCAGTATGCCGATCGACCAATGCCGCCAGTTCTTCATATTTGTCGATCGCGCTCTTGTGGCTGAGTGTATCAATCGTCATGCTGTTCTAACTTAAACTCTGCTGCTGCGCTCATTATAAGGACAATTCTCCGTTACCAATGCCTTACTTGAGAGGATTAGGCAATTATCTGCCAGGTTTGTATATTCACGTCAAAGCTTTTCAAGCCTAGGATAAATTCATGCCGTAAGAGAAGACCAGCAATTAAACGTTAGATCGTTGGACTTGTCAAAAGTAGAACCTGCCGTTGAACTGCGCCGTTAGGTGTATTCGGTTATCAAAATTGGTTTCGACATTTCAGGAGGAAATTTATGTTTGTAGTGTTTGGTGCGACCGGACAAACGGGTTCTGTGGTTGCCGATACGTTGCTTGAAAAGAAACTGCCGGTGCGCGTTGTGTTGCGCTTTGCGCTAATCGCAACTGCGAAGCACCCGAACAAAACCGCTAACGCTTGGCAGGCGAAAGGCGCGGACGTTGCTTTCGCTGATGTCATTGACGCAGATGCAATAACCAAGGCGTTAGACGGCGCGATTGCTGTTTATGCAATGAATCCGCCTGCTTATCAGGCTGCCGATATGTTCACCTTAGCCAAAAACATTGGTGCAGCATATGTTGAAGCGATCGCGCAATCCAGTGTGCAAAAAGTTGTCTTGCTTTCTTCGGTCGGTTCGCAGCACGCTACTGGGACGGGCAACATCATGACAACTTACCTTTTGGAAAATATCTTCGACGATTTGACGATTCCCGTCGCGTTTCTGCGGGCAGCGGGATTCATGGAAAACTGGAACGGCATGGCTGCGATTGCCGCCGAAAAAGGCATTTTGCCGAGTTTTTATAGTCCGCTAGACCGTAAACTCCCGATGGTTTCTGCCACCGACATCGGACGCGCTGCCGCCGAAGCGTTGACCGAAGACTGGACGGGCAAACGCATCATTGAACTGTATGGTGCGGCAGATTATTCGCCAAATGATGTCGCCGCCGCTTTTGCTGCTGCGCTCAAGCGCGCCGTGCAAGCCGTTGCCCTCCCCGAAAGTGAGTGGCAGGCGACAATTGCCAGTTTCGGGTTTTCGCCTGAAGCCGTCAACAGTTACAGCGAGATGATGCGCGGTTTTAATTCCGGTCATATCGTTTTTGAGAACAACGGAACTGAAACTCGCAAAGGACAAATGACAATCGAAGATTTTGCTGCCAAAACTGCAAAAGCGCAAAGCCTGATTTAGAATTTCGCGCACAAAGACTCAATGAAAAATGTCTTACCAAAGCGATAACGAACAATTCAATGGACATGAGAGCGAAACAGCTACTTTGTTATAGAAACTTCAGGAGGTTAAAGAAGATGCATCATTTGGGTCAGGTTTTGATAGGTGCGGGGTTGATTGGGCTGCTAGCGGCTCCGGCGATGACGCAAGCTCGCACGGATGAGGCAGGTTTTCAGTCGAATGTGACTGCGTTTGAGCCAAGTCATGACTCGACCGCATTGAATAAGCCGCCTGCCCTCGATCAGTTTCCAGCACTCGTAGATTTGGCCCAGGCAACTCAGTCCAATCAAGCAGACGCACAGGAGATTCAGGTAATCGAACAGCGCAACAAGGAAATCGTCCGGCAGTACTTCGACGGTTGGCGAAACGGAACTGGCAACTTCTTTGACCTACTCGCTCCAGAAGCAACCTGGACGATTACGGGCACTGGCGCAACTGCGGGTACCTATCGCAAGCAAGCGTTACTTGATCAAGTCATTAATCCAACCAGTGCCCGTTTATCGACCCCAATCGTGCCAACCGTACGCGGCATCTGGGCAGATGGCGATATGGTCATTGTCCTGTGGGATGGAGCAGCGACCGCTGGGGACAGCAGACCTTATCGGAACACCTACACCTGGTATTTCAAAATGCAGGATGGCAAAGCGATCGAAGCGATTGCCTTTCTGGACATGCAAGAGTTCAACGACTTGTGGACAAGAGTTTCACCGAGAAACTAGTGCTGGTCGCCATATCGCTTAGCTAGAGCGACTTCCGCAACTTTAACAAGGAGAAAACCATGACAAACAACACAAAGATCGCATTGGTCACAGGAGCGAGCCGAGGACTGGGCAAAAATACGGCTTTGGCACTTGCTAAAAAAGGCGTTGATGTGATCGTGACCTATCGCAGCAGCGAGGTAGAAGCAAGTCGCGTTGTCTCTGCGATCGCAGAAATCGGTGGTAAAGCCGCTGCCCTGCAACTGGATACTTCCAGCACGAAAACCTTTGATGAATTTGTGTCATATGTCAAACAAACACTTCAAGATCAATGGCAGACCGAGCAGTTTGATTTTCTGGTGAACAATGCGGGAATTGGAATCCATAAGCCGTTTGCCGAAACCACTGAAGACGATTTTGATCGTTTGATGAACATCCAATTCAAGGGCGTTTTCTTCCTCACCCAAAAGCTGCTGCCACTGCTTAAGGACGGCGGACGGATTGTGAATCTTTCGTCGGGTCTGGCTCGCTTTACGCTGCCGGGCTACTCAGCTTATGCCAGCATGAAAGGCGCGATCGAGGTCTTGACTCGATATATGGCAAAAGAACTAGGACACCGACAGATTGCTGTCAATGTTGTGGCTCCGGGCGCGATCGAAACAGATTTTGCAGGCGGTGCAGTGCGGGACAATCCAGAGATTAACAACTTCCTCGCTTCGCAAACGGCTCTGGGTCGTGTGGGTCTTCCGGATGATATCGGCGGGGCGATTGCAGCATTATTATCCGAAGACAATCGCTGGGTGAATGCCCAGAGAATTGAAGTCTCTGGTGGTCAGTCTATTTAATTTCAATCCACCTCAACAGTCAGGAGAACCATCATGTTGAATGTAGAAAACAAAGTCGTTGCTATCACCGGAGCTAGTAGCGGTATTGGTGAAGCAACTGCTAGATTGCTGGCTCGTCAGGGTTTACGGGTTGTGTTAGGGGCGCGGCGCACCGATCGACTAGAAGCAATCGCTGCCGAAATTCGCTCTGAAGGTGGCAAAGCAGAATACCGTACCCTTGATGTCACCAACCTCGAAGACATGCAAGCCTTTGTCGAGTTTGCCCAAGCTAAATTTGGTCGCCTTGATGTTGTGGTGAACAATGCAGGCTTGATGCCACTCTCCAAGCTAGAGGTACTAAAGGTCGATGAATGGAACCACATGATTGATGTGAACATTCGCGGTGTGCTTCATGGCATTGCTGCTGCGCTACCTCTCTTTAAGCAGCAACGATCAGGGCAGTTTGTCAATCTCTCCTCGATCGGCGGGCACAACGTCTATCCAACCGCAGCCGTGTACTGCGCCACTAAGTTTGCAGTTTGGGCGATTTCCGAGGGACTGCGGCAAGAATCGACAGACATCCGGGTGACGGTAATTTCGCCTGGAGTGACGGAAACTGAACTTGCCAGCACGATCACGGATGCTGAAGCAGCGGAATGGGTGGAGGGATTTCGTGAGGCAATGATTCCAGCAGATGCGATCGCGCGTGCGATTGCCTTTGCGATCGAGCAACCCGCAGAGGTGGATGTGAATGAAATCATTGTTCGACCGATTGGACAAATGAGCTAAATCTCGGAAGTCGAAAGAACACAGGAGAAATAATCATGCAGATGCGAAAGCTAGGCAATCAAGGACTAATGGTTTCAGAGATGGGGTTGGGCTGTATGGGTATGTCTGAGTTCTATGGCAGCACTGATGATCAAGAATCAATCGCTACCATTCATCATGCGATTGATCTAGGCATTAACTTCCTTGACACCGCAGATATGTATGGTCCATTCACGAATGAGCAGCTCGTTGGCAAGGCAATCCGCGAAAGCTCCGCTGCACGTGAACGTGTTCGTCGTGATCAAGTGATTGTTGCGACCAAGTTTGGTAATGTTCGCACATCGGATGGGCAATTTCTAGGCGTGAGTGGTAAACCTGACTATGTGCGCTCTGCTTGTGATGCCTCTTTGCAACGCTTGGGAATTGACACCATTGATCTCTACTATCAACATCGGGTTGATCCGACTACACCGATCGAAGAAACAATTGGAGCAATGGCAGAACTAGTACAGCAAGGTAAGGTTCGCTATCTTGGTCTGTCAGAAGCAGCGCCAGCTACAATTCGACGCGCGCAAGCAGTTCATCCGATCAGCGCATTGCAAACAGAATACTCGCTATGGAGCCGCGATCCAGAGGATGAGATTCTTCCCACAGTGCGCGAATTGGGGATCGGCTTTGTTGCCTACAGTCCGCTAGGGCGCGGCTTCCTCTCTGGTGCAATTACCAAACCAGAAGATTTAGATCCAACCGATTATCGCAGCCAATCTCCCCGCTTTCAGGGTGAAAATTTTTACAAGAATCTGCAATTGGTCGAGCAAGTGAAGGCGATCGCAGCTGAAAAAAGCGTCACGCCTAGTCAGCTTGCTCTGGCTTGGCTCTTAGCTCAGGGTCAAGATATTGTACCGATCCCAGGAACGAAACGTCGCAAATACTTAGGAGAGAATGCAGCCGGAGCAGACATTACTCTTACACCAGAAGACCTACAGCGCATCGAAGTCGTTGCACCAAAAGGGATTGCTGTTGGAGAACGTTATGCACCTCGACATATGAGCAGTGTGAATCAGTAAACGTATTCAGAAATGAACAATCGTCTTTCTCACAGATGTAGTCGCTGGTCTCGCCACTACCGAGATCTTCCGCCGCCGAGGATCGGTCTGGACTGCTATTAGTGCAAAGATTTTGCGCCTCGGATTACTGAACGGGAACCCTTCGGCGGAGCTGCCGAGTATGAATCCTTCTCTAAGGTTGTGAGTGCTGTCAATCAGTGGATCGAAAGTACAACGATACAGATGATCAATGTTGAAACCGTTGTTTTACCCGATCGCATCGAAGGCACAAGTGATGGGGTCTACGGAGTGACGACCAGCAATGGTTTCTACCCAGTGATGATCAGTCAAGGCATTACAATCAACTGCTTTCAATGTGTGCGCGTCTGGTACAGAGAATAAGCTTCATCGGAAATAGTAGGAGTGAACTTTAGACTTGCGTTTTCGGGTTCTCGTCAAACTAAGCGAATCTCAAATGAAACGATTTACCTTGTTTACTTTCTTGTATCTCGCGCTGGGAGTTTGTCTGACCGCGAACACTGCGTAAAGCGAAGCTACCGCGCTTGGATATCCGAATCTGCCTTCGAGTCTTCAAACCAGCTTGTTCATCAATGCGGGAGCATCCTACCTCGTTTGTTTCCTCAGTACCTTCCCATTTTGGCGTGAGTCATCGATCCGTATCTATCGCAGCCGCAATTCAGCGGTCATCCTACCCTGGTTAGTGATTAGACCTCCTGCACGAATCAAATGGGATGGGCAAGTTCATAGTTGAGCAAGCCTGCAATCAGATTGAAGCGTAGTCCAAATCGCTTCCGACGGTTACGATAGCGCTCCGACAAAATCCGAAACACCTTCAACTTACGATTGGTATGCTCGACTACAATTCGCACTTGGGCGATTTGCTGGTTGTAGTGCTGGTCTGCCTTCGACAACCGCTGATGTCGCGACTTTTTCACAGGGGTACAAGTATCGGCATGCAAATTCGTCATCCCCTGATAACCACTATCGGCGACCCACAATTGCTCAAGTTGGGTCGGCAGTTTGGAGTCCTTGAAGAGGCGGAAGTCATGGTTTCGTCCTTGACCAAAGGCAGTGCAGACAATCATCCCCGTTAGATAGTCCACCACTACTTGCGCTTTCAGTGTGTGCCACCGTTGCTTGCCGCTGTAAAATAATCGCTGGTTTTTTTGGGGCGTTCAATCGGGCACTCTGTCACATCCACCAGCAGCACACTGCCCTTAGAACTCGGCTGATACAGGTGCTTTTTACCCAGCAAGCTGAACTCACCCGACTGGATCAGAATCGTCTCAATCTTGCGAACCATCCGACCCACCGTCGTTTCGTCAATGCCCCAACTCTGCCCAATGTGAAACTGAGTTCGGTATTCTCGCCAATATTCCATCGCAATCAGCAGTTGGTCTTCGACCTTGAACTTGCCTTGTCCGCCCCGTTTGCCGCTACGGGTCAACTTCGGTTTCAGCACCTCAACCATCTTTTCAAAGGTGTCTCGTCGCACTCCGCATTTACGTTTGAACGATTTGGGTCGCAGATGTTGAATCCGGTCGTACATCAGATTTGTCTCCCACAAACAGGGTTTGGCTCTCTATTTTAGCCGTTCAGATTAGACTTCAGCATTCACGCAGGAGGTCTAGTAAACTTTTAAGGGTTGGCTTGGCTAATTCAACCACCTCGCCTTCTGACTGTAACAATCCAACTGAATTTGCACCAATGTTAATCACTTCCCACGGAACTCCGTCCCAGTGCAAGACAGTTCCAATGCTAAAATTCAGCATCGATTGCTTTTCCGTTTGCACCACCTCGAATTCGCCCTGCATTCGATGAAACGCTTGAGCCGTGTCTTGATCTAGAAAGACTCGAACTTGTTCAGGCTCGGATAGACGTGCAGCAGCCAAATCAACATACACCTGCTCAGTTGCAATCAGGTGATAGAGATGATCTGGACTCACCGTTGATTCTACGGCTAATAGTTCTGATACACAAAATCGGCGTTGCTGAACAAAGGGATGAATCAAGTGAGTACGGGTATTGACCAATACTTTAGGTAATGGAGGAGCAATCGCAGCGAATGCTTTAGCATTTCGACCGACTTGGAGTAACACAAGGTCTTGCGATGCAATCGAGCTAAGTCGTGACGTAAGCGGGTATTCTCGCCTTCGACTCTCGTCATGTACGTCTTGCTCACAAGGTGGTCGCCTTCCTCAATAAAACCGGGATAAACCTTCCAGCCATCGGTGACATAGAAGTAGCAATGCCAGCAACAGACAATCTGCCACAAGGGTTTGAACGTCTCTGCGCTGTGACTCCCACCACCCAAGCGAGAATGCCCGCCCGGAAATGGTTCACGGCTGTCCAGATCCACATTTTGTTTTTTTTGACCCGACAAAGGTTTCTAGTTCGTCGAGTTCTCCCACCTCTGGAATCTCCGACTCCTGTGGGGCATCCGGCAGTTGCTGTCCGAGTTGCTTGACCCAATGAATCACCGTTGTGTGATGCACGCCAGTACAGCGCTCAATCGCGCGAAATCCCATGCCGTTGACGTAACGCATCAAGCAATCCTGCTTGGTTGCTTCGCTGTAGCCTTTGGGTGGGTCATAGCCTTCAATAAATTGGCGACCGCAGGCGCGACAGATGTGATTTTGCTTGCCTCGCCGTTTCCCGTTCTGGCGAACCTCAGTAGACCCACAGTATCGACACTGCATAGTACAACACCCTCATTCATCCCTCTATTATGCAACGCCCTCCTGGTGGGCAATGCCATTTTCCCTGAATATCTTGGCAGTAGCGGTTTGAGTTCTCCTGAGCGAGTTTAATTAACTCCGTCTCGGTCTTACATTCCTCCCATTCCACGCCGTCGGTTCGCAAAACAAAAAAGTCGGGTGTGTACTGATGCCGCGTTCGTCGCCCAATTTTCGATGAGTAGACTAATTCAATCGGTGGCGGTTGGTCATAGTACTCCAGCACCATTTGATCATGCTCAAGTTCGTGAATCCGGGCTAATTCATTCCGATGCGACTCGAACTGAATCGTCAGTCCCATCTTTCGACTCGGATAGCTGCTACAAACGTTTTTTCGTCGCCCTTGAACTTGACGAGATGGGGCTGCGTTCCGAACTTGCTCAATCACGGCACGAGCAACGGAATTAACCTGAAGCTGTTGGCACCAATCGTTGAAGGCATGACTGCTTAACATCTTTGCAGCCTCCTGAAGAGTTACAACTGTGGAATCGGTACTCATCGCTTCTCACTTCAGCTAATCACAATTTTGAGTCTGTTCAAGCCATTGCTGCAAATGTTTGCTCAACTTATGCTTTCAAAACAAAACTTTGGCTCATGTTATGCTTTCAAACCGTTTGGATTAAACTAAATCAAGCGACGCAAAAATCAGCATCTCAAGCATTTTTTGGCTCAACTTATGCTTTCACAATGGCTCAAGTTATGCTTACAGTGACATGTGGTTTCAACCATAAGTTGAGCAAGCCGCTCACTTTATGCTTTAAATCCAGTTGCTCACTTTATGCTTGAAAATCGCGCCTGCTTGAGACGGAATATTGCTTCGTTCGGAGACAATCTAAGGTTATAGCACTGACTGAAAAATGTTGAGAGTTCAGGTTTACGCTGCCGCTTCAGTACTCGAATGGTGTTGTGTGCGATTTGTTGAGTGATTTTTGGTGTGACCACTAATAGCGCTCCAATTGCCTCTGCGACCCACTGGTTCCATCTCCATTGGTCATCCGTCTTGTCGGCTCGAGGATGTGGCTCGACAGCATACCCAAGCCAAGCGCCACAGCGGGTGCAGTGACCAAGCGGTCTGTGCCGATTCAAATAAACTTGTAAAGAACCGCAGTAGGTACACCACAGTTGTAAGTAGCAACGGTGATGTGGACAGGTTTCTACTACGTCTAACGCCCAACAGGTAGGCTCAGTAGATCGAAAATTCTCTAGGAAAGGGGTAGAGTCAGGCTAACCAAAATTTAAACAGCCATGACTTCCTACCCATCCTTATTATGTGATACGCCCGCTTTGGATGATCAAAGCACCTTGGACTGCACGATCCACTGCTTGAGCGAACACCTTTGCTTGGAAACGAATGGCAGTTACACAGCGCGGGAATTCTTTGAAATCCTAGTGCGAGCGGCAAGCCGGGGAGATAGCATTGAACACACCACACGAAGTTTGTCAGGAGCACCTAGCAGCAACTGCATCCGCTATCAGCTAGAGAAACTGGACGACAGGGTGACATTAGAGGCACAAGTGAATGCCGCCTTGCAAAGTCGGATTCCACCCAAAATCGGCAAGGGGCGGCATCGCATCGCCATCGATTTGCACTTGATTCCCTACTATGGGGTACCGAACGAAATCGAAGCGCCGTATGTCTACCGCTCTCAAGCAAAAGCCGGGACGACCCGATTCTTTGCCTATGCGACTGTGTATGTGATTTGCCGCAACAGGCGTGTCACCTTGGGCATTCATGCGGTGCCGAGCGATGAAACCCTAGTTGCTACGCTCACCTATCTGTTAGCAATGCTCTCACCGTTGCGCGTGCGCGTTAAAGCGTTACTGCTAGATCGCGGTTTCTACTTAGTTCCCGTGATTCGCTGGCTCAAGGCACTCAACTTACCGTTTTTGATGCCTGCGGTAATTCGCGGCAAAACAGGGGGAACTCCTGCGCTGTGTGTCGGACGCAAAAGCTATCGCACAACCTACACCCTCAACAGTTCTGCGCATCGCAGCGTCACCTGTTGCGTTGCCGTGGTCTGCGGGTATTTCAAAGGATTCAAAGGGAAGCATGGCATTTGCGATGCCCTCTACGTCGTGCATCGCTTGAAGATCGCGCTCCCTCAACTACATGACTATTACCGCGACCGCTTTGGCATTGAAACGAGCTACCGCCTGAAGAATCAGGGGCGCATTCGCACCACCACCAAAAACCCAATCCTCAGATTTCTATTTGTCGCGTTAGCCTTGATTCTGGTGAATCTGTGGGTCTATTTGCTCTGGTATTTCGTCTCTCGCCCAAGACCCGGTGGGCAGGTGGTTTTGAAAGCTTTGTTTCCCTTCAAAACCATGTTGGATTTCCTCACTCATGCGGTAGAACGACGATTTCCGTTGATTACAGCCATTTATTTACCCGTGTCGGGCTGACTTTGCGATCTACTGAGGCTAGGTTGGTTGCAGAACGATAGCCTAGATACAATTCGATGCGTTGCTGATGACTGGTGCGTGTTTGAGTTCGATTACCATAGCTCGATAGTGCAGCGACAGGAATATCGAGTTGATGTGAAACAAATTCTACAACATCATCGGGAATGCTGTGAATATCATCTGGAATAAAGCCTAAGTACCGCAAAGTCAGCAGTTGCAAAGCGAATCCGATGCGATTTGTATTCCCACGTCGTTGATCAACTAGACTCAAATCCTCATACGTTAAAGTGAAATGAGTTCTGATATCTTCTGGAAAACGGTTGAGGCGTTCTCGCTCGGCATCGGTTAATATTCTTCCTGGCATCGCAAGGTCTCAGTCTTTGTAAAGGTGGACTGAGTGTCGCACGAACCCAGCCAAAGACTGTCTGATAATGACTGCTAATGCCTCTACTGTTCTGATTTATCTGCGCGGACAGCAGAAGTCCCACCGAGGAATCAAGGATTCAGCCACCTAGACCGAATTGGATTACGCTTGTAGCATGGTCGTTAGATGTACTACTCAGTCCAATATTAGTCCCAGTCCTCTGTAGTACAATGTTTGACTGATTTGAGCAACTTATCAGTTCGTTAGTTCAAGCGATAAATTCCTTAGCGTTGTTTTTGGTGTGTGATTCGTTCAGCCTAAACAGATAGCAATATCTGGGGACGGCT
>NZ_JBJPHU010000292.1:0-1136 GCF_052939515.1 Phormidesmis sp. 146-33 | reverse complement strand
TTCTAAATCCTGGAATGAGGCTTGTCGGTTTCTATCCTAAGACGCTGAACTTGCCCGCTCTGTCACTGATAGATACCGGAGCTTCGGATGCAGCTTGTGTAGGATTCAGGTGAGAACATTTTGACGAATGCTGTCATGACGCATGAGAAGAGCGACAACACGCGATTTACATTGGCACAATATCTGAATATGACGGCGTTGCTGAATGAAGGTATGAATCAAGCGGGGACAGGTACATCCCAAAATTTTAGGTAATGAAGTAGCAATCGAATCGAATGTGCCAGCATTTCTGCTGATTTGGAGTAACAGAGTGTCTTGCGATGTAATCGAGCCAGATAGTGCTGCAATCTCGTATTTTCGCCTTCTACGCGGGTCATGTAGGTCTTGCAAATAATTTGGTCACCGTTGGGAATGAACCCAGGATAGACTGACCAACCATCCGTGACATAGAAATAGCACTGCCAAGTTGCCACAATCGCCCACAACGGACGGAACGTATCGGCACTGGGTTTGCCTAAGACCCAACCTAAAATGCCTTGAGTGAAGTGGTCAACGACCGTCCAGATCCAGATTTTGTTTTTTTTGACCAATGAAGGTTTCTAGTTCATCCAACTCACCGACTCCAGGTATTTTGTCAGGCGTGTAAGCATCCGGCAGGCATTTGCCGACTTGTCTGACCCAAGTAATCAGGGTGGTATGATGCACTCCTTCGACCCGCTCAATCTCCCGAAACACCATGCCGTTGACATACATTTTGAGACATTCCCGTTTCATCGCATCACTATAGCCTTGAGGCGGGGCATAACCATCTATGAATTGCCGACCACAATCGACGCAGATATGATTTTGCTTACCTTTCTTGATTCCATTTTTACGGATATGAGTTGAGTTGCACTCGGGACATTCCATGCTAATTCACCCTAATTCATACCCTCATTATGCAACGCCAATATGACAAAGCGAAGGTTCTTGATCGGCTAGAGCGAGAAATCCAGCGCACCAAAGCTTTCTATTCCCAAGTGACCTACATTAAAATTGTGGATAGAACCGCCTCTAACTGGCAATTTATCAACCTCTATACTTACAACACTTCGGACAAAATTAAGCAGCGATCACGCCGTAGGAGCGCAGACTTT
>NZ_JBJPHU010000291.1:0-1137 GCF_052939515.1 Phormidesmis sp. 146-33 | reverse complement strand
AATAGATGTATCCAGAAATTAAATTGCGTTAAAAAAAGAGGGTAAAACGAAGTTTTCGTCGCCTATCCCTCCATGAAAAAACTACTTGATTATATCCAGATTCACCCCCAAAAAACTCAATCGTTGCTAGGCATCAGTTTTGAGGATTTCCAACCATTGAACGAACAGGTCAAACAAGCTCAGGCTGAAAATCAAGCCCAACTGGAAGCAAAAAAAGTGCGGGTGAACGCCAAGGGAGCAGGACGACCCGCGCAACTGAGCCTGTACGAAACCATGGGATTGTGTCTGTTCTATCTGCGGCACGATCCCACGTTTGAAGGGTTGGGGATGCTGTTCGAGGTCTCAAAAAGTGAAGCGCATCAGACGTTCCACGAGGGACTGAAACTTCTGCGACAGGTATTGCCCGCCCGTTTGTTCGAGGAGTATGGGCACGATCCCTATTTGTGGTCGGTGGTGCAGGAATTATTGCAAGCGGAAGTGCTGCTGTGTGACAGCACAGAACAAGCCAGAGAACGTCCAGGTGACGACGCTGCCCAGAAAATCTGTGACTCAGGTAAAAAGCAACAGCACACGCAAAAAACCGGAGTGCTCGGCACCGCAGACGGACAAGAGCTTGTCGATGTGATTGCAGGAGTGCCAGAACCGACGGCCGACATCCAGCTTTTGCGGCAACACCAAGCGCGCCTCGATCGCACCCAGCGATATCGAGGAGATAAAGCCTATCAAGGAGCCGATCGCACCCTCACCCCCCACAAAAAGCCGAGAAACCGAGAACTCACGGAAGCCCAACGTGCAGAAAACCAGGTAATTTCGGGTCAGCGCATCTTCATCGAACACCTGATTCGTCGCTTAAAGGTCTTTCGGATTCTCACCCATCGGTTTCGCCTGCATTCGCAGCGCTATGAAGCAGTAATGTTGACCATTTGTGGGCTGGTGAGATTGCGATTAGGCAGGCTTGATTTCACGAATTACGACTTTTGAAATCAGGAGAAAGCTGATGATTTAAGCCACGCGATGTTGAACAATGGTTTCTGTTAGAAACTGCCTCAACCCGTGATGCTATCGTTCTGGAACAATCCTGGTGAAATGACCTCAAACCCAGGAGTAGTCTCGCTTGTAAATTCTCGGAAAGGTCTA